>JBMFMY010000008.1:7195-15416 GCA_049970435.1 Candidatus Methanomethylicaceae archaeon | reverse complement strand
CAGTGCCGTCATTGGGTATGGGCTCATCAAGTACACTATTTATGGTATGAATATTGGTATCATTAATACAATAGCCCTCAGCTGGCTGACCTCTCCTCTTTGTAGCCTGACATTAGCGTTCGTTCTTTACAGGAGCATTTCATCATTAATAAAAAGGTACGAGGGGAGGCCAGAATTCTTTGGATCCATCTTCAGAGTTTTGTTGATAAGCTCGCTGTGTTTCTCGGCATATTCGTTTGGCGCCAACGATGTTGCCAATGCTACTGGGGTTTACGTAACGATAGCCATGAATATTGGACATATACCCGACTCCACAGCGATGCTAATGCTTGCTTTTTACAGTTCTATAGGTATCGTTATAGGCGGAGTAGTGTTTGGTCCAAAAGTCATCAAGACCTTAGCATTTAGGGTTACAAAATTGGATTTGAATACGGGCTTGTCTGCGAGCTTGGCAAATGCATTAGTAGTATACCTCTTTACCACCGTTCCATACTTTCTATTTGGATACGGGCTCCCGATATCTACGTCATATGCTGCAGTTGGTGCGATATTAGGAGCTGGGCTTGCGAAAAGTGCAAGCTCTGTGAGCAGAGGGGTGACTGCTAAATTAGTATTTTATTGGATGGTAACTGTACCCATCAATATATTGATGACGATTGTCATATACAGCGTTCTACTTTTCGCTGTACCATGATCCCACAGAACAAAAAGGACAGAGACAATTGAAGAGAATTATCTAGTCATAGAAAGGCTCGGCTCGTTAATTTTGATTGAGGTTACTGCTTGCCTCTCAGTATGGCCATAGCCCTCAGTACGTCCGCAGTGTCCTCCATCCTGTCTGAGGACGTTTCTATGTTTTCGATTGCCTCCTTAAGCATAAGCCAGTTGCTGACATGTTTCGAAGAATCGCCCCACTTCAAGACTTGAGCCAAGAGGTCTACACGCATATCGTCAATGGACTCCTCAAGGCGTTCGGTCCTCTCTGCCATAGCCCTGACGTTTCCATTCTTCGAAGTTAGTGCGTCGATGGCCTCCTTAAGGGCATTTTTCTCCTCGACTAATGCGTTGACTATGGAAATCAGACCACTCTTGATATGTTCTGGCACATCAGATGGAGAGGTGTATAGGAGCTTTCTGGTTGCAGATTTGATGTGAGCTGCTATGTCATCAGAGGTTGTGACAAGTTTTATTATCTCGTCCTGGTCCATCGGGTGGAGGGCGCTTTTCATGAGGTTCTCTATTATGCCCTCTTTTATCCTGTCAGCTTCCCTCTCCAAATCAGAGATCTCGTTAGCCAAATACCTGCTCTCTTCAACATTGTTCTGGGAGTATTTCTCCATAAAAACTTTGAACTTGTCCACGATAGTGAATATGGTTGTGAGGTGCTTCTCACAGGATCCGATTATCTCTTTTTCTGTTTGTCTAGCAAGCCAAATCGCAACATGACCTGTGCCAAACATTTTTTGCGACCTTCTGATCATTTCTCTACTTGGTATATAAGTATTTTATTCACTGTATTATCTTGATATCTTGGAATTTACATTTTCTTTTTGAGGGTGTAATTTTATATTAACATTTGTTTTTAAATTTACCCAGATCCTTTCCAACCTTTGTAATGATTTAACATCCCCAAAGTTGACTTTGTGCACAGGTGGAGGTCGAGCGCGCATGGGCATCAAAACTTTTTATATATACAGTATAACAGAGTAATCGATGAATGCCTTATGAGTTTTTTCAAGAAGTGGGAGGACAAAGGAAAGTTCTCCAAAGTGAAGGGGCCTCTTAAGCCTAAGATCGAAGAGGCGATTAAGATAATAAACCTCCAGTTACAGAGACTAGATCTCAGAGGTGCAAAGATAAGAGAATATGATAGGGCACTCTTTGAGAAGGTTGTCTACTACTATGGCAGAAGGGATATGGCGAGAGCAAAGATATACGCGAACGAGCTCACAGAGGTGAGAAAGCTTGCTAAGCTTATTGTCACCTCGAGGATGGCATTGGAGCAGATACTCATGAGGCTGAGTACAATAAAGGAGTACGGTGATGTGGCTGCGAGCGTGGCTCCCGCCCTCTTTGCTGTCAATAAGATATATGGAGGGATTACGCAGCTCATCCCAGAGGCTGACCAGTCATTTCAAAAATTGGGTGAGGTTCTAGACGGGTTGATGGTCGAGGCATCGCAATATTCGGACAATATCATAAGCCCAGCATACATTGCAGAGGAGGGGCAGGGAATCCTGAAGAACGCTGCAAAGATCGCGGAGATGGACCTCTCAAAGACTTTGCCCAAGATACCTGGAATCGAAGAGATCAAAGAAAAAGAAGGAACGCCAACCTGAACACGAGTTTGCCTTGAGTTCACTGGTACATTGACACATCGAAAAATCAATTCTTTTCGGAGAGTGCCGTTTTGAGCAGATATTACACAATTACCTTTATTTATTCTCCGAACGGATTTCCTGTTTTTAATATGTTGTCTCTGATAGTTTTGTGCTTGTCTGCAAGGTACCCTTTTTTGACCAGCCGCGCCTTGAGGTACTCTATCATTCTGGGAACATCTATCTCCAGCGGGCATACCTCCTTGCACCTCCCGCACTTTGTGCATGCGTCTATGGCTGCAGCTACCTTGTCCTCCCCAGCGGTGAAGGCGCTCCAGATGATTCCTATTCCTCCAAAATAGTTGTGACCGAATGAGCCCCCAAGAACTCTGTAGACAGGACACTCATACATGCATCCACCACACCTGATGCAGTAGAGGGCCTCTTTTAGGACCGGATCCTGCATCATCTGACTTCTTCCGTTGTCCAGAAATACGACGTATAGCTCCTTTGGACCGTGGGCTCCGTACACCAAGGTCTTTTCTATATCGGCGGTCCTGCTGGGGCTCGTTATCATGGAAACGTAAGCAGACATGAGCACCCCTGTGGCATAGGGAGGCAACACCTGTACGATCTTGAATGCGTCCTCTAACGTCGGTACGATCTTCTCAATACCTGTAACGCAGATGTGCACCGGCGGGGCGTTGCTGACGAACCTTGCATTGCCCTCATTCTCAATTATGAAGAGTGTTCCTGTGTTTGCAGCGACTACATTAGCACCAGTGATGCCAATGTCTGCCCTGAAGAATTTGTCCCTTAGATACTCCCTGGCAACTCCAACAAGTCCAGAGATCTCTGGTTCGACCTTCCATCCTAAGAGTTTGGAAAAAGTTTCGGCCACCTCCTCCTTGGGCACGTGGACGGAGGGGTTGATAATGTGGGTCGGTTTCTCCCCCCTTATCTGTATTATGAACTCTCCAAGGTCCGTCTCTAATACCTGATTCCCTTTATTTTCAAGAGCCTCGTTGAGGTGGATCTCCTCTGTGACAAGTGATTTTGACTTGACTACGGTCTTCTTTTCTCCCACAATTTCGGAAATTATCTTCCTGGCCTCTTCCGCATCCCTTGCGAAGTAGACCCTTCCGTGAGACTCCTCTATGCGATCTGAGGCAATTTTTCTCAGATCGCCCATTTTCTCTATAGAGAGTTCCTTGATCTTCCTGACTTCCTTCCTTGTCCTCTCGAGGTCAGGCAGAGAAGAGATCGCATAGTCCCTGGCGGCAGTGTAAGAAGAGACAGCCCTTGAAAGACCTCGCCTCCGGTTCTTGTCGTAAAGCCATTTCGTGAACTCCTCTCTTTTCGATGAAAACCAATCCTCAGACATGCTATCCACCCCAAGCTCTCAACAGAAGTTCGGAAAGATCCACAACCTCGACCTTGCTCGAGTTGCCCTCCAAGAAGTTGTACTTGCAGAAAGGACAAGCGGTCACGACCATCTCGGCACCCTCAGGCAACTCGCCGAGTGTTGACTTAGCAACCTCGAGGGATACCTCGGGGAATACTGATCTGACGCCACCCCCTGATCCGCAACACAGAGCCTTGTTTCGGTTGTACTTGAACTCCAGCAACTCTACACCAGGTATCAGCTTGATGAGTGCCCGGGGCTCTTCGTAGACGCCCATGTGTCTTCCCAGGTGGCAGGGGTCATGGTAGACAACTTTAGCTTTCATGGGCTTGAGGTGTTTTTCTAATTCGTCGCGGACGTCGAATAGAAATTGGGAGATGTGGCGTACTCTAAACTGGACTTTATTGAAAAGGTTGGTGTAATCCTGAGACATTGTCCTAAAGCACCCTGGGCAACCTGTAATTACCTCCTTTACTCCCAATGAGGATATCTTCTCTATGTTATTATTCGAGACGTAGATGGCATCCTCGGTCTGGCCGGTCCTATATAGAACCGAACCGCAACACCCCTCCTCGTCTCCGAGCGTGGTGTACTCTATGCGAAGTAACGAGAGGAGGCGCTCTATTGAGTCTGCAATGCTCCTTGTCCTGAACCTTGACATGCATCCCTTCCAATAAAGCACACTCTTGGGCATGATAATCAGACCCTAAGATCTTCATGAGACCTATTAAAAGATAGTGATAGTGTATTTCATACTTGCAGTCTGCATCCTCCACTCAAATGTTGCAGCATTCGTACAGTGATACATTATCAATGATCTATAATTTATCAAGCAGTCAAGATCTTCACTTTCTCACTCGTCAAAAATGGAAGAAGTTCTTCTTTGGCTTGATGTTTTGGTCGAACTCCTTTGCAAGTTCCTCAAGCAGTACCCTCTGCTTGGGCGTGAGTGACGTTGGGACGTCAATATTGACTCTCACCATCAGGTTACCCCTACCATATCCGCCAAGCTTTGGCATACCTTTCCCCCTTATGCGCAAGACCTCTCCCGGCTGAGTCCCAGGTTTTATGTTCACAACTATGTCACCGTCGAGTGTTGGCACAGTGACCTCGGTCCCCAAAGCCGCCTGAGGAAAGCCAATCTTCAGGTCGTAATAAAGGTCTGCACCCTTTCTCTTGAAGTACGGATGAGGTCTTATAGATATGTTAACGTATAGGTCGCCAGGAGGACCGCCGCTTGGGGAGGCCTCACCCTCTCCCCTCAGCCTGAGTTGCTGACCGTCGTCTACGCCTGCTGGGATCTTGACGGTGATTATCCTGCGCCTCTTGACTATGCCAGATCCGCGGCACTCGCTGCAGGGGGTCTCCACAACACTCCCAGAGCCCCCGCATACGTTACACGGTGTGACTGTCACAAACCTGGCGAAGCCAGTAGTCCTCACATTTTGGATCTGACCTGTGCCTCCGCACCTTCCGCAGGTCTTCAGCGATGTGCCGGGAGCAGCCCCTGATCCGCCGCAGACCTCGCACCTCTCGGTCCTGGGAACCTCAATCTCCTTCTCGACGCCTCTGAAAGCCTCCTCTAGGGAGATCTCCAAGTTGTGGCTTAAATCCCTACCTCGGACCACCTGCCTTGCATAAGCTCGTCTTGCGAAATCCCCGCCGAAGAACATGTTGAAGAGATCCCCGATGTCAAAGCCGAAGCCCATCTCCCTGAATATAGACTCGAAGTCTGCACCTCGGAATATGTCCTCCTGAGTGTAGTACTGACCGAAGTCGGCCCTGCCCAAGAGGTCGTACTGGCGCCTCTTCTCGTCATCAGAGAGGACAGCGTAAGCCTCAGAGATCTCCTTGAACTTTTCCTCGGCGTCTGGGGATTTGTTTCTGTCCGGGTGGTACTGCATGGCCAGCCTACGGTAAGCATCCTTTATCTGCTCCTTTGTTGCGTTTCTAGGTACGCCCAAGATCTCGTAGTAGTCTTTCTTGCTGGCCATGCCACCCACCAACAAAAAATTTGGATCGTGTCAAATTTTGATTTTTCCCTTTTTTTTATCCGATGATGAGCCCTTTTGATATGCCCCCTTGTGTGCTCACTTGACCTTGTAGTCGGTGTCTACGACCTTTTCGCTACCGGGAGTTTTCTCAGGACTTCCCTGGGCAGAGCCCTGTTGGGCTGACCCTTGCTGGGTCGTCCTTTGAGCCTGCTGCTGGTAGACTGTGGCACCGATCTCTTGGAGAGTCCTGGAGAGTTCGTCCATCTTCGCCTTTATCTTATCGAGCTCCTTGGTGGGCATGACCTCTTTCAGTGCCGCCACTGCCTTATCTATCCTGTCCTTCTGCTCCTGTGAAAGTCTGTCTCCGAGATCCCTCTTTGTCCTCTCCGCGGTGTAGATAACAGTGTCCGCCATGTTCAGAGTCTCAGCAAGCTCTTTCTTCTTCTTGTCCTGCTCGGCAAACCGCTCAGCCTCCTTGATCAGGCGCTCCTTCTCTTCCTTAGAGAGTTTCGTGGACGCCGTAATGGTGATCTTGGCCTCCTTGCCTGTGCCGAGATCCTTGGCAGAGACGTGCAGTATGCCGTTGGCATCTATGTCAAAGGTCACCTCTATCTGCGGAACGCCGCGTGGCGCCGGCGGTATCCCCTCGAGGTTGAACATTCCGAGGGAGACGTTGTCTGCAGCCATTGGGCGCTCACCCTGTAGCACGTGAATTGTGACGGCGGTCTGCATGTCGGCTGCCGTTGTGAAGATCTGGCTCCTCCTGCAGGGTATGGTAGTGTTCCTCTCGATAATCTTGGTGAAGATTCCACCGAGGGTCTCGACGCCCAGCGATAGCGGAGTGACGTCTAGGAGCAGTATGTCCCTGACCTCACCTGTCAGAACCGCCCCTTGTATGGCAGCACCAATAGCGACAGCCTCCATCGGATCAACACCTCTCTCGACCGGTTTGCCTATGAACCTCTCGATCATCCTCTGGACCAGCGGCATCCTTGTGGTCCCGCCGATTAGTATGATCTTGTCGATCTGATCAGGGGTGAGTTTGGCATCCTCAAGCGCCCTCATTATGGTCCTCTCGGTGCGCCTGACTATAGGCTCGGCTAGCTCCTCAAGTTTTGCTCTCGTCAATGTCATATGAAGGTGCTTGGGACCGGAGGCATCGGCGTATATGAAGGGCAGATCTATGTCAGTGGTCATCAGGGTTGAGAGCTCAATCTTCGCCCTTTCGCAAGCCTCCTTCAGCCTCGCTAGGGCTGTCTTGTCTGTTCTCAGGTCTATGCCAGTATCCTTTTTGAACTCCTCAATAACGTAGTCCATTATCGCCTTGTCGATGTCTGCCCCTCCGGTCTCCGTGTCACCGCTTGTTGAGAGTACCTGGAACACACCCTTGCCGAAGTCCATGACGGTGACGTCGTGTGTTCCGCCACCGAAGCTGAAGACGAGGATCTTCATCTCCTTGTCGAGCTTGTCGATCCCGTAAGCCAAGCATGCAGCCGTGGGCTCGTTTATGATCCTCAGGACCTCGAACCCAGCGATCTCGCCCGCGTCCTTAGTTGCCTGGCGCTGGTTGTCGTTGAAGTGCGCTGGTACTGTTATTACAGCCTTCTTGATAGGGACGCCCAAGTAGGTCTCGGCATCCTTCTTTATCTTCTGAAGTATGAATGCAGAGATCTGCTGCGGCGTGTACTCTTTACCGAAGACCTTCACCTTGTAGTCGGTACCCATCTTCCTCTTGATCTCAAAGATAGTCCCCTCGGGATTCGCCGTGGCCTGCCGCTTTGCAGGCTCGCCTACCAGCAGAGTTCCGTCTTTTGTGAAGGCAACCACAGACGGAAACATCTTGCCAGCGACCGTTGGACCCTCTGCGCTGGGTATCACCGTCGCCTTTCCGCCTTCGAATATGGCAGCTGCAGAATTTGTTGTCCCAAGATCAATACCCAAAACTTTTTCTCCTGGTTGGATTTTACTCATGTGAATCTACCTCCTTTGAGCTTGATTTTTTTGAGATCTTTACGACACTGGGTCTGATGACTCTCCCCCCCATAATGTAGCCCTTTCTTACCTCCTCCAAAACAACACCATCGGAATCCCCATCCACAACACAAGCCACCTCGTGGAGTGAGGGGTCAAAGGGCTTTCCGACGCATTCAATTTGTGATACGCCCTCGCCAGCCAGAATCTTCTTCAATTTTTTGAGTGTCATCTCAACTCCACTGATGAGTGCCTCCATTGAACCCGAGGAGCTCGCGCTCTTGATGGCCATCTCCAGTTCGTCGACCACATCGAGCAGGTTTAGGACTATCCGCTCGCTTGACTGGCGCTTGATCTCATCCATCTGGCGATCTATGCGTTTCCTGAAGTTCTCAAAATCAGCCTGCAAATACTTAAGGCGAATGAGGTAGTCTTCGGATCGCCTCTTCTCCTCCTCGAGCTTTTCCTTGAGAGCGCTGATCTCTTCTTCCTTCAGCCCTTCAACTCTTTTTTCTTCTTCATACGTCTCTTTA
>JBMFMY010000008.1:0-7185 GCA_049970435.1 Candidatus Methanomethylicaceae archaeon | reverse complement strand
CCATATCTTTTGGATGCGCATTCTGATCTTTTAGTTTGACTTCAGCATCGCTATCGCCTTTTTGAACTGCGCCCTCTTGTGTTGGCGTGATCTCCACGGGTTACCACCTCAAATAGAGGTAAGGATTTCGGATTTAATATATTGCACACAAATATATATCTTTCTTATTGTCGTTAGTCCTTTTTCTAAATCTGTTTTTCCTCTGCAGGAGTGTCATTCTCCGCGCCTGAACTTCTCGCTGAGGGACACCCGCTTCCCGTCTTTGATGTAGGTTATGGTAGTCTCAAGCCTAACGCGTAGTCCGAGGTCATAGAACAGGGTATACAGGTCCTCACCCGATATGGTCTCGTTCAGCTTTCCGCTTCTGTAGAGTTGGGCTAAGTAGCGCACGACCTCCCGAGCCGCCTCGGGATACTGTGACAAGGCTGCGTCTAAGACCTCAGGACCTCTATCTGTGAGCTTTGACCTCACAAGTGTGAGATCGTCGACCTCTGGCTTGGTCTGGGGTTTCTGCTGGAGTGCAGCATATTTGCGCTGGAGCTCCAGCATCTTCTTGAATTTTATTGCGGCCAGCTCCTTGTCTTCCTCGGACATGGTTGTACCCCCAACAAAATAACAAGAGGAGAGAAATAAGGATAGTGATTCTCGATCAAAAATTGGACGGAATTTGAAGTTTGGAGAAGACACTCATGTGAGAGGCTAAAATGAAAGATAAGGCGCTTTATTCATTTTTATATTTTTTCCTTACCAGACGATCACATAGCTCAAAATCTTATCGTCGTAGCTCGGAAGAATGTAGCCATTTTGTGCTGCGTATGACTCCCCGATCTTAAGTGTGACTATTTGATCGTATTGCGGCTCAACGAAGATGAGACCGCGGTTGGTTGTGTTGAAGCAGACCACTGCATGGGCACTGTCCTTGAACTTTATATAAACGAAGCCGCACTTGTAACCTGCCGCGAATGCGTTGTTCTTCACGTCGGCGGCGAAGTTTATGCAGGTGTCGAGGGCGTGTAGGGGTTTCGATCAGTCTTGTCATTAGCCAAGAAAGTGAGGGCCTCCAGGAATGTTGGGTCTCGAAGGGTGTAACCAGTCCCAGCACCGTCCAAAACGCCTTTCTGGTAGCCGTCGTTGTATCCAGCCTCGTAACCTAGCTCATAGCCCGTAAGGTTCCCTTTGGCGTATCCGTGCAAATACCCCAAACTGTATCCGCTCTCGTTGCCAAGCCCGTAACCTGACAAACTTCCCCTGAGGAAGCCGGCCTCGAAGCCGCTCGAATTCCCTAGTAGATACCCATCCGAGAATCCAAGATCGTATCCGCTCCGGAGTCCGCTCTCGTAGCCGTAGTTATATCCAATATAGCTCATAGCCACTAAACCAACAAATATCAGCACAATTGATGCAACTTCACTCCACCTCATATGCAACACACAAAGAGATCCTACTTGTCAATGAGATAATAGGCTTACCATTCTTCGGTAGATAGATTTTTGGAAGAACCATAAAGATCACTCTGCCTTTGTCCGATGCTGGTGCATGTGAAATGTGCATACATTATTTTGAGGTGTATGTAGAGGGAAAGGTTTTGGACAGAGGTTGTGTCGACAAATATGCCCAAGGAAAAGCGGAGGATGAAGGAGAACTCTAAGGAAAAAATTGTTAAGGCGACGATTGCAGAGATTTAGACCGTTAAGGGTGATGGCAAAAATCATATTATACAAACAATGAGAGCTAAATAGTTGGTAGTCGATGAGAGATGATGCTGAGTTTTAACTTTATCGGCGGGAAGTCCCCTTCCGTAAGGGAGGGAATGATAGCCGAAATATATAAATCTCTTCTTACGGTATATCTTCACAGATGCATGGATCCCTAAGGCGCCTGTGCGCTGGTGATACGAGGCCTGACGGCTGGGCCTCCGTAACTGTATGGATCGAGCCCTACGGATGGAGCAGGAACCTGGAGTACCCTAAAAGGGGAAAGTTCAGAAACGCTCCCCGAGCGCTGTTAGGGAGTAACTAAAGAAAAGTGGAAGCCCGTCCTTTAGGGCGGGGTGGAGGTCACACTCTAGCCCATTCATACCAGAACTGAAGTTCTTGGGTTTTCTGGGCCCCATTTGTATAAAAACTATTTCGCATCATCTATGTTTTCACACTGTTTCCAAAGTAATAATGAAACTCAAACTGGCCATTTCTCAAGTTTGTACGCACTGTCCCAAAACATGTACTCGTATCTGCTCGTGGTTATGAAGTGCTTCTTTACTTTTTCTTTTTGTTTTTCAGTGAGATCGTCAGCCACATCGTCAGCAATTTGGATGACTGCTCTACACACGTCGGCAAACTCCTTTGAGGAATAAGTGTTAATCCACCTTTGGTATAGCTCCTTGGTTGATCCCTTCTTTTCCAATTCTTTTCCAACCTCCCAGTAAATCCAGTAACACGGCAACAGTGCCCCTACCAGCTCGTGGAATGATGCAGAGTAGGCTGTTGCTATGAGGTATGTCGTGTACGCTAGATTGGTCGGAGACATTGGAATGCTGGCGATCTCTCTGTCGCTTAGACCCCAATCTTTGAAGAAGCTCTGATGCAGAGCTCTTTCGACGACTATGGCAACTTTTGCGTGATCGTTAAACGTCATTATCCATTCTTCTTTCGGCGACTTAGCTGCGGCTACACTCAAAGCTTTTGCGTATTCCTGCAAGTAATGGCTGTCCTGGATCACATAGAACCTGAACTTCTCCTCCTCTAAGCTTCCGTCAACGAGTCCCTTTATGAAGGGGTGCTTCAATATTGAGTCGAATATATTGGTTATGGACTCCCAAAGCTCTTCTGAAAATGCCAACCTTAGATCACCTCGTAAACTCCATCCCAAAACATTAGTTCATAGCTTTGAATTAGCCTTGCACACTGCTCCATACTAGATTTGTATCTATCGATATATTTTTCCATGATCTTTATGGCGGCATCTTCTATAGCATTGAATGGCCCTGAAAACAGTTCAAAAAATCCTGTGTTTTTAATTCCATACTTCTCTTTTAAGGCTATACCAAGCCTACTACATGCTGATCCCCATACTGGGAGGTTTACTGTTAGAGCAGCAGCTTGCTCTCCTGGATTAGCATAGCATGCAAGCCATGAAAGATAATGGGTATATGCAACGGCTTTGGGGATAAGCTTTGATGATCTTAATGCTTCTTCATTCAATCCAAGCTCTGAAGCTAAAAGTTTCAAACTCCTCAAAGCTTCCTTATCTCCAGCGATGAGTGTATGGAAGAACTCTGCTTCTTTATCATCATTACTCCTAGATAATATGACCGCCAAAGACCGTAAGTCATAGCTCACAATGTAGTATTGTTGGGTTACAAATAGCCGTATTTTATCTATACTCAACCTTCCGTCTTCAACCTCTCTAACTAAGCCATGGTTTATTATTTTTTCATTATCCTCAGATAGCTTTCCCCTCATCTCAGAAAGAAAAATTGAAGCCCTCATAAATTAATGAAAAACCTTGAAATATATTAAAGCTTATGTAAAAGTGAGTTATAACACTTTAAAAAACTTGAAAAATTAACTAATTATTTTTGCCTCGGATACCCTAGGGGCCTTCATCCTATCGTCGGTTTGCATGACTCTCGTCATCGGCATAAAGAATATTACAAGAATGTGCGTATCAACTTTTCTGTTGGTTTCTATGGCAGACGAGCATATGATGGAAACATTGGGGCGCACAAAAGTAGTCATAAGGGATGGAGTTGTTGTAGAAGTGGGCGAGCCCATGATAAGGTCTTGTCCCTTGGCAAAAAAGTTTGATGAGCCAGTCCATGCGTTCACAAAAGAGTCAATAAGAAAAAATGTCGAGAGCAGGATAAAGAATGTGGGCATGTTCACTAAAAACAGGGTTGTAATATCGGACATAGATTTTGTTCCATTTGGGGCTTCGGAGATGATAAGTTTCGGGATCAGGCAGAACATCATTGAAGGTGCCGTGATAGTATGTGATGGAGCAGGCACAGTGATCACTAAGAATCCATTCTTGGTTCAAGGGATTGGCGGAAGAATGTCAGGGCTCGTCAGGACCTCCCCAATACCAGAAGTTATCGAATCCATAGAAAACAATCAAGGAATTGTTCTCGATAGAAAGAGAGCCGCCATAGATCAAGTTGGCGGAGTAGAGTTGGCACACAGTCTCGGCATGTCAAAGGTCGCCGTCACAATTACCTCCCCCCAGGAGGGAGAATGGATAAGATCGAAGTTTCCTGACGCCCTGATATTTGCCATTCACCTCACAGGGATTTCTAAAGAGGACGCTGAGCGACTGGTAGGTGTATGCGACCTATTAACTGGATGTGCTTCGAGATGGATACGAGAAGTAGCGGGCAAGAAGGCAAAACTCCAAGCCGGTACCTCGATACCTGTCTTTGCCATGACTGAGAGAGGAAAGGAGCTCGTGCTGAACAAGGTAAGAGGACTCAGCATGCAGGTTTTCGTTAAGTTACAAAACCTCCCCTATCTTGGAGATGTGCACCCTGAGCCTTTGATCTGACTCAATCTTATTATGAACTCGCAGTATGGGTCGCCCTTGTTTACGCATTTTGTCTCTATGCCACGGCAGGGGCTGTTGAAGAGCACGCTCATTAGGCCGACAAGAAACCCTCTGAGAAAACTGTTCTGGTAACCTTTTATATCCTTGGTAGCGTTCTCCTCGAAGTTCTCCTTGACCCTTATGACGATCTTGTTTGCTTTTTCGTCGCACTCGACTAGCTCGAAAACTCCCCAACCAAAACTCTGAAGTCTTGCCAAGGCGATCTTTATTCGATCCACATTAGTCAGAGAGCCCTTAAGCTTTATCAGATCCAAGCCCTTACCCTCCCCGGCATCGTTGCCCATGAACCAGAGCAGGGTCATCCCGCCTGCCCCAAACCGCTTTATCAGTCCTTGGAAGAGTGTCTGCCATGTTTCAATACTCAATGCAGCCACAGGAATTAACCTGTCAAAGTTGAAAATCAAAGGAAAGCCCCTGATGTTGTAAATGAAGCCCGTCACCCCCGTCTCAGCGCATTCTATATGAATCAGCCTGTCGCCGAAGCTCTCCTTTATCTCTTTGATGATCTCGTCCTTCAAGCCCTCTTTTCCTGTTAGGTCGGCTATAACAAAGTCATGGGTTATAAAGTCCTTCTGGTGGGAGGTTATGTTCAGCAGGAGTATCCCTCTCTTGTTGAAGAGTCTTATAATCTCGGCTGTAGGACTGAAATCGGGCAGGACTATTTTAGACGAGATGTAAAGTCCGCAGTAAATTCTACCAGGATCGTAATAATGATCCGACAGGTGGACAGGTACTAACAATTACTCACACCACAAAAAAGATTGTTTCTTACAATATTTAAGAAATTTTATTTTTGGGTTAAATTCTCGCTAGTTTTAATTATCTAAAGTGGTTTGTTCTGAGATATTATCTTGCTAAAGTCCACCCATCTTGGGTTTTGCTTACGAGTCCCCTTCTTCTGAGATCCCTGAGAGCAGATGTTACTATATTCCTTTGAAGGCCGAGCAAACTCATGATCTCCAGATATGTGATCGGTTTGTCCCTCTTTTTCAGGAGACCAAGAATCAAATTTTTGATGTAAAGGGCTCTGGATGGTCTTGAAAGGTCATCTCTTACTGGATAGGTAACTGCTGGCAGACCGAAGATCGCAGTCCCGTCCTCCCTTCTGCAAAGTGTAACTACATTCCCTTTTGATCTGAGTGATCTGAGCTGGGCATAAACGGTCTTCTCCCCGAACCTCAGATTCAGCCTTGCAGCAATTTCTTTGTATGTCAGGCATTCTCTGCTCAGAAGATCCAAGATCTCATTCCTGCATTCCTTTGCCAGGTTTCGGTTTCTCATTTTTAGCAAAATGGTACGAGTTGAATTGTTGACCTCTACCAGATCGCCGCCACTCAGAGCTATCTTCAGGGAATGTTCTTCCCCATTAAGAACTAAGTATATTCCAAAGTTCATAGCCAAGTTGATGCAGTCTTGATCTATGGATGCTCTAGTGGCGACCATTATCGCGCGGGCGTCTTTGGTTTTTTGGAGGTCTAACAGCTTCACAATTTTTTCATAGAATTTGTTTCTCTTATTCAGAAACTCCACAACAATTGGCGGCGGTCCGGGAGAATAGAAGTCTACTAACCAGTTCCTGCTACCCGCCACCACGGCGTTTCTCTTTCCAGAGATCCAAAGAGAAAGCTCCATAATTATCGATGTTTAATTTGGTTTTGAAAATATATAGAGTTTATGTTTTTTAATTTTAAATCTCAAGATAACAGGCTCCATGAGTTTTAAGAAATACCTCTAGCTTCCTTAGTTAAATGTAAATTTGTAAACTAGTAAACCAAATTATCCCCGTACATTAAGATCTTAGGAGGGGCCCACATATAATATATGTTATTTATACTTTTGGTTTTTATGATAATTAAATTCTCACATTAGTTTTTATTATATTTTTTGTTTTTTATTTAATGGATTTTTCTGAGTTTCGGTGTTTGTACACTGTATGATGCACTATTTACTTAGTCTCATGTGGAGAAACCTTCAGCGGATTTCCCAATCTGATTCGGATTGGGAAATGATGAAGAATGTCATTTTGCATTAAGTGGACCTCTGCATACTTCCCAAAATAGCTATTCAGAGATCTGTTTTATTGTATGAAAAATTGGTTTACACACACAAGTATGGACTGAGAAGGAGTGCCCGGAAACTGATGATATGCTTTGGAAAGGGTTCTGGAAAAATTTTGAGGGGTATGCGAATGGATCCATTTAAGTTTTAAATTGATAAGTAGAATATAGAGCAGTTTTACATACATTTCCTTTTAAATGCTTATTTTATTAAATTATTTTAACATTAATATTAAAATTTATTTTTCCTGGCAATTCTTATAAGCAGCATAGAATAAATAGTAGGAAAAAGAATCTGGGCAAAACCGAGTTTGGACGAGCCCAGTCAGTCAACAGTTTATCCTTTTAATCGGATGAAAGATCAGAATGAAAAAATAAAGGAAAAGAAACAAAAGGAAAAGAAACAAAACAAAAAAGAAAAAAGGAAAAGAAAAAAATGAGGATGGAGGAAGAACCGTTGAATAAAAAATTTTGACTACAATGTTAGTGATTTGATTGGGAAGAGAACTCTGATTAAGGGGGACGTAGG
>JBMFMY010000007.1:0-15622 GCA_049970435.1 Candidatus Methanomethylicaceae archaeon | reverse complement strand
CTCTGCGAGCAGCCCATTACTAGACAGGCAGACGATCAGTCCTGGCCACTTTTCCCTGACTAATGAAATTGTCTCGAAGGTGGATGAGTTCTCCAGACTTTCTCCTGGCCCCGCTATCCCAACCACCCTGAGGTTTTGGACACTCTTTATCTCCGCTTCTAGCCTTTTGATGGCACCTTCAGCATTCAATATGCATGCCGAGACTCCTGGTCTATTCTCACACTTGTTTATACTTCTGATGCAGTAGTTGCACTGAATATTGCATCTGGGTGCCACTGGCAGATGGATCCTTGCGACTTTGTAGTGCGCCTTCACTCCAAAGCACGGGTGTGTTGCTGTGAGATGTGCGAATTTGGCGCCTATGCCTGACCATTTTGGGTTTTGTGTCAAAAATCATCACATTATATATTTTATAACCATGTTATATAAGCTTTTAACTTGACCACTTCGTGTAGGCCTCCGCCAGCCTCTTAAGAGCACCTGCGAAGTCCCTACTGAGTATGTACTTTGACTCTGAAGGTCTGTACTCCAGTATCCCAAGGGGGACGAGATAGTTCTTTATGACTGCATAAGCCGCGCTCCTCCTCCTCGGCATTAATCTCTCATTGATGTAGTTCGACATCTCGCTGGTTGTTACCCACTTGACCTTTCCACGGTTCTCCTGATCGCTCTTGGATTTAAGCCATTCGAGCAAAACCGTTGCTATCTCTTTGTATGAGTCTGCGCTTGTGAATACTATGTCCATGATCTCTTTTAGACCCATGCTGCTGGAGACCTCACTAGCCTCAAAAAACATCCTCCCAGTCTTCCTGTTCTTCTTTGGCACAATTCTTCTTGGCAATTTAAACCCTCAATTACACCTTTCTCAATGCCTTATTGCTATACTGAATATTTTTGATTTTTGACTGCATTGCTCAATTCTCAAAGAAGTTCACGAAGATTTTTTCGCCATCCCCTCAGTAGCTTGGGATTTGTAAACCTCTCAGGATAGAAGTTAACAACGTTCACCCAGAGATAGTGCTCGCGTTATAGATCCCATGATTCTTAAATTGATCAGTTCAGTGAAATTTTCCCGATGATAGATAGTGATTTTTTCTAAAACCCGACCAGAAACTTTTTGAGCACGGCATCCAATGAATAGATTTAGAGGGCTGATTTTGACAAAGACCTCTCCCCTGCGCAGAAGAGAATCGCTCACCCGGCTTGGGGTAGACAAAGCCATTTACACCGCTTCCGAGAAGATATCGGACCTCATACACTCCTCTGCCTTCCCGGAGAGCTCCACCGATGGATACATAGACCTTTGGGAGCTTGAGAGCGTAGTAAGTACAATCTTCACGGAGACCATTAACGAACTCACAAATATAGATCCTGCAACTGGCGAGGAGTTTGCCTTCCAGATAAGGAATCGTCCAAGCCTCCTTGACGACATTGTTTCGCTAGTCCTCGACTGCATCAAAGACGCCTTTGGATCCTCAATAGAGATAGACTACCCGACACCCCGTATAATCTCTCTCAGATTATTTTCTAGCAGATCCAAGATGAATTTCATTAAGAGAGAGTTCAGAATCACCATATATGAGGTGCTTGTAGGGCTCGTCCGAAGATAGTAGAGGGTGGGGGGCTTGGATGGGCTATTCTTCCCTAAAGGAGTGTGCATAGTAGGTGCGTCGAGAGACCCTCAGGCTTTGGGTCACATTATCTTTAAGAACATACTCGCAGGCGGTTTTTCCGGAGAAGTGTATCCAGTGAATCCCAAATGCGAGAGCCTGCTGGGCTTGAAGTGTTACCCTTCTGTGAGAGACCTGCCCACATCCCCTGACCTTGCCATAGTAGCAGTCCCATCCACCGTGGTACCAACTATCATCGCTGAGTGTGGAGAAAAAGGGCATCCCCTATGCCGTCATAATAACCGCTGGTTTCAGGGAGACAGGCGAGAAGGGATCAGAGCTAGAGAGAGAAGTACTTAGGATCGCGAGAGAGAAGGGGGTGCGGATCGTTGGTCCAAACTGCATGGGGCTGTACAACTCAATAAACAAACTGACAGCGACATTCACGCTGATGGTCCCAAAGAAAGGGATTATCTCCTTCATCTCTCAGAGCGGCGCTGTCGGCACAACTATGCTAGCATGGGCTAAGAAGGCTGGTTTAGGCTTCAGCAAGTTTATAAGTATAGGTAACGAGTCGGACATCTCTCTCCCCGAGCTTCTGCTTTATCTCTCCGAAGACGAGACCACCAAAGTGATCACCGTTTACATGGAGTCGGTGAGAGATGGCAGGTTATTCATAGAGGTCCTGCGGGAGGTTCCATTGAAGAAGCCAACAATCATACTGAAGGTGGGATCGACCCCTGCCGGTGCAAAGGCAGCGAGCTCCCACACAGGTGCCATAGCCATAGAATCATCAGTATTGGAAGCCATATTCAGGCAGTTCTCTGTCGTTCAGGCGAGGGATAGCGAGGAGCTCTTCGAGATGGCCCAAGCCTTTTCATCCCTCCCATTACCTTCTGGGAACTCTGCAGCAGTGGTCTCTTCAGGTGGCGGCTGGGCGATCGAGTGTACGGACGCCCTAGAGAACTCTGGCATCGATTTGAGCCCACTGCCCGAAGCCATCTTAGAAAAATTGGATGGTCTACTCCCACCATACTGGTCGAGGAGAAACCCCGTGGATATGGTTGCCTCCATAAACTCTGAGGCATACTATGAAGTAGTCAAGTCCATGATGGAGAGCAGCTATGACATGGTGTTTCTCATAGGCTATGGTATACTGGGTTCTATATCGGTCCCCGTAGTGGTGGATAGGGACATAGAATACGCAAAGAAGATCTCAGAACTTGTGAGGATCTACAGAAAGCCGATCTTTATAGTAGATGTTCTTGGGGAAGACGTCAGTGAATGTGCAAAGACGTTTAGGGAGAATGATTTACCAATATTCAGGACCGTAAAGTCTGCAGTCAGGGTCGCCACAGAGATGGTACGATACAGCGCACGCATCAGGAAAGCCTCGGTCAGTAAGATCAACATTAGGATCAAAGACCGAGTCTAACGTCCTCTTTTACAACATTCAAGGCTATGCTCGTCACCGACCTCTTAACATAGGGCATCCTGAGAACTTCCTTAATGAAGGTGTTCAACTCGGCCCTGCTTCTGAATTTCGCGATTATCACTATATCGAAGTCCCCAGTTATGTCGTAAACTGCTATTACAGGCGGATACCTGGCGAGAACCTTCTCTACATCAACTATGTGGCCCCCTTCGACCTGCATCAAAATTATGGCAGTGAGTTCGAAGCCCAGTTTTTCCGGATCCAAGATGGCGGAGAAACTCTTGATGATGCCTTCGTTTGTGAGTCTCTTGATCCTGTTGTGGACAGTTCCCACCGATAGCCCAAGTTTATTCGCGATATTTCTGTAACTGGTCCTTGAGTCCTCCTGAAGTAACCTCAATATATCCAAATCTGTGTCATCGAGCTCCAAATCTGTCTCCCTCCATCAGGCACTCAATTAGATACCAGACCTCAACTCATGATAGACCGAGTCACACTTTTAAATTTTTCATACAGCTATGATTGTGAAGTGTATGACTGAATAATTACTAATTACATAAAATGAACGTTGCGAAAAGCCAGTTATTATCCTGTTCTTACAAGGTCTGAAAAATGGAATGAAAATGAAAATGGTTGGAGTGTTTGGTCCTTAGAGACTCTCCTTTACCCCTATCCAGAGCGGACCCTTCTTAATGACGTACCCTTCCTCCTCCAAATATCTAAGGTATGACAACGTCTGCCTGATGGGTAGGATGTTTCTAATGAAGCTCTCCTCGGGATTTTCACCATAGATCGCGGTCACAACCTCCCTCAACCTCATACCGTTTCTCACACTCCTGAGGACCTCCTCTAATCTGTTCACAAAGTGTGCCTCCAACTCCTCTATGTCTGCTACACTCAGCGGGGTCTTCCTGTGCCCAGCGAATATGTTCTTGTAGCCCTTCAGCTTCTGGAGCGAGTTCATCTCCTGTCTGAACTCTCCGACAATGGTGCTCTTTTCAACTGCCACATCCCCGGAGAATATCGAGTCACCTATGTAATAACCTACGCTGCCAGGGGTGTGTCCTGGCAGATTGATGGAGCTCAAGACACATCCTCCAAGATCCAACTTCAGCTCTCTGAAAGGTCTGACCACGTCAGGTCCTCTCATCATCTCAACGGCGATGAGGAGTTTGCTCTTGGCTTTTTCGAGCTCCTGAGGATCGTAACCCCCTTCGACCGCAAACTCATAAACCTCGTCAAACCAAGAGATCGCCTTCGTGTAGTCCTTCAGCGCTGTCGCATCGAGCTCGTGGACCAAAATCTCAGCCCCGGTCTCCCTCTGAAGATAACCTGCTAAACCAAAATGGTCCAAGTGCCCATGTGTTACAAGGATGTAGTCTATGCCAAAAGCATCCAATTCCTTCAGGGCTCTCCTGATGTAAGTTCTGTTGTCTGCGCTGTCCAGACCTGCGTCTATGAGAACTGTCTTATCATATCTCAGTATGTATGAATGAGTTCCTTCACCTCTGCCCCACTCCTTGGGAAACGGCACGGTGATGGGAACTATCATCTCAACCACCATTATTAAGCCATGCTTGTTGTGCAATTGGTGATTATCTGCCATATATTAGAATTGAGCCGTAGTATATTAAAATAGCAAAAGCAAAAAACCTATATATTTCGTAGTGAATTATATCGCACAGAAATATATTTGGGGGGTTGTGATGAGCCTCATCAACGAACTCGGCGAGGTCGACTCTAAAGTAATTCAGTTTTTGGCTTCGAGCTCTGATACCAGTTTCAGTTTCCAGGGAATAAAACGCAGCCTCAAGGTTCACCAGGAGAAGCTTGCAAGGAGCCTCAACCGGCTCTATTCCATGGGCCTCATCGAGAAGAATGGCGAGGGCTACCTCATCACCAGAAAGGGAATGCGGATTATAGGTAGAGATAACGGGCAGAGCCAGAAGATGATGATCGGTCAACTGTACCTGCCAAGAGAGCTCTCCCCAGAATCTGCAGCCAGCATACTTAGAGGAAGATGGTTTGGATGCGCACGCTGGCTAGGAAACTCAAACACCGAGGATGGGGTTGACCTGAAGTGGGTCAGTGAGGATGGCGAGATACAGTTTGTGGCATCGATAAAAGGCGGAATGCTTGAAGTATCCGCATCTTCATTTCCGCCCGGAGAGGAGAAAAGGGCTCGTGAGGTTGGGTTGATGCTATATGAAAAGATCATAAAGGCCCTTCACAAAAACAGGAGGATCTACGCCTCATCTTGATTTTTCAAGATCATTTTTATGAGATCATTTTGATTTCTAAAGGTCTTTTACCGACTATTCATGGCAAGTGGTTCAGGGTTGACTCATTTGGAGAGAAGCTGGTCAATAATAACCTCACCCCATCTTCTATATTCGGTGTAATGAATGACCACTGTTGTAGGTCTGAAATGTGTCGATGGAGTAGTTCTGGCTTCGGACCGCAGGGCAAGCAAGGGAGGTATGATAGGCTCGAAGAGCGTAAGGAAAATCTACCCCTTAGATGACAACAAAGCTGTTGCTATCGCCGGTCAGCTTTCCGACGCAAATTACCTGATCAACCTTGTGAAGGCCGAGACTAAACTGATGGAATTCAGGAGGGGTTTCCCGCTGACTGTCAAAGAGGCGGCAAAGCTCCTCTCAAGCATAATGTACTCTGGTATGCGAAGTTACGCTCCATACATTACCGAAATTCTCGTGGCAGGCATCGACGAGACCGGTCCAAGGCTATTTGAGGCTGACGTCAGCGGCGCCATAACGGACGAAGAGTTCACTTCTACAGGCTCTGGATCTCCAATGGCGTACGGTCTGCTGGAGGCGAGTTACAGACCTGACATAAAAACCCATGAAGGTGCCTCGATAGCTGCTAGGGCGGTGAAGGCTGCTATGGAGAGGGATCCAGGATCTGGAAATGGCATTCAGGTTTTGAAAATAACTGAAAATGGCATGGAGTGGACTGAGATTGGAGGCGACGGAGCATGATGTCTAAAGATTTTGGTTATGATAGACCATTCACACTTTACACACCTGACGGACGACTAATACAAGTAGAGTACGCGGCTGAAGCTGTGAGGCACGGATCACCTGTAATTGGCATCAGGTGCAAGGACTTCTCGCTAATTGTGACCCGCACAAAGAACGCAGATCCTCTTTTGGATCCTGTTGAAAAGATACATATTGTCGACGAAAACATCGGCATGGCGGGTGCAGGTTACACAGGAGAATCACCCTGCTGATAGACGAGGCTCGCCTCGAGGCACAGAGACACAGGGTAGTTTTCGAAGATCCCATAGATGTGAAATCGATAGTCAATCACATCACTCAGTTCATGTACCAGTTTACCAGATACAGCGGAGTTCGTCCATTGAGTGCCGCCCTTATAGTGGTCGGAAGTGACAGGATGGGGAACCATCTCTTCCAAATAGACCCAAGAGGTCTAATGATGGGCGGAAAAGCAATGGCCATAGGCATGAACAGTGAAGACGCCACATCTCTCCTTAGAGAGGAGTACCGCGAAGACATGAAAATTGCAGAAGCCCTAAAACTAGCCGTAAAGGCGCTGTCTAAGGCTGAAGAGAACCAGTCACCTGTCGAAGTTGGCATAGCCACAGGCTCAAAATTCATAAAGACAGATTTAGAGAATGCTATGAAACTTAAGACCTAATTCGTTTCAACTTAAGATTTTCCCATTTTATTTTTCTCTTTCTTTTCCGTATTTCTATTGTTGTTTTAGGTGCAATATTTGATACTAGGAGCTGATAGCGCATTTTGCAGTTCTTGAATAAGCCCCTATACTAATACCGCAGAGACCTAACCCATTCACTTATAAATGCAACGATCTCTAATTAAGCGAAGGTGTCCATATGGCAAATTGTCCGAACTGAGGGACTGAAGTTGCAAAGCCTGAGGAGACCTGGACCATGGCGCCGAAGGGAAGGAAGACGATGAACGTGGGGCTGTACAAGTGTCCCAAGTGCGGAAAATCCTTCAGGGCAGCTATCCAATGAAACCAATTAGAACTTCTCAACGAACAATAACAAAAAAAGAAAAGAACATTGAAATACCAAGCAAAACTGCCCTGTACAAAGCACCGCCATCCGCTCCTCCTTTTTTTATCATCCACTAACTTTTCCAAGATTGTTTTTTGTAGAGCTTTTCAATAAAACTTTAAGGTCTAAAAAATAGACCTGAATCATCTCGAGCTCTCCGAGGGGCAAGAATAACTGGGTGGTGGCTTAAGCACCCCTTGTATATATCTCCAGAGCTTCGAATGGATAAACCCTGAACCGAATGTGTTCCTATGTGCTGAAACGGTTGGGTGAAAGGACCTCCTGGCTTCAGCCGTGGAGGCGTCAAAAACCTATCCCCTTCTTTATAATATGCTCGGGATGGGTGGATTTGCCCTCGCCTCCAAAGCCCGTCCTCACCAATAATAATATTTTAGTAAAATACATTTAGGTATTATATATAATTGATTAACTATCGGAATTGTAGTAATTACTTTTTAATAAAAAAATGGAAAAAATTTATAAAACAGAAGCCGATCAGCTATCGGAGGGTTTTCTCATTCCAGGTACACAAACTGAGCAAGGATTGAAGGCAGTTCTTGTTCTGGAAGACGGATCTTTCTTTGCGGGTTCCGGAATGGGATCACCAGGAATAAGCGTTGGGGAGGTAGTCTTCAATACTGGAATGATCGGTTATACCGAAGCTATGACAGACCCGTCCTACAAAGGTCAGATCCTCTGTTTCACGTACCCTCTTATAGGGAACTACGGCGTTCCTCCTTACTTCTCGGACTGCTATGGTCTACCATTGCACTTCGAGTCTGAAAAAATTCAGGTCGAAGGCGTTATCGTACACAGGCTCTGCACGGATCCTAGTCATTGGGGGTCTGCGAAGACCTTTGAGTCTTGGCTGTTAGAAGAGGGATCAAGAGGCATATACGGGGTGGACACTCGGCGATTGACTTTGAAGCTTCGCAGGTACGGCACTCTTAAGGGCGCCATCCACGTTTCGGATGAGCCATCCATAGATAAGGCCCTCAGATCTTTGAAGTCCTCCAAAAATTATGATGATCTGGACTTCGCAGGGGAGGTCTCCACAAAAGTGCCTATTTTATACAGAGGAGGGCCCTTGAAGGTGGCGGTTATAGACTGTGGTATAAAGGCCAGCATTTTGAGGGCGCTTCTGTCAAGGGGGGTTACTGTTATACGACTACCCTTCGATGCTTCGGCGGAGGAGGTTCTGTCGTATAGCCCAGATGGCATCTTTCTGAGTAATGGTCCTGGAGATCCGAGGCGATACGCCTCAACTATCGAAACTGTGAGGGCACTCCTTGAGACTGATAAACCTGTATTTGGAGTTTGCCTTGGAAACCAGATCCTCTCACTGGCAATGGGTGGAGAGACGTACAAGCTGAGGTATGGACATCGCGGGCAGAACAAGCCCTGCTTGGATCTGGAGACAGGACGATGCTACATAACGAGCCAAAATCACGGATATGCTGTCTCTTCACAATCATTGCCTGATACTGGGCTTGAGGTTTGGTTCATAAATGCCGATGATAAGACCGTCGAAGGCATAAAGCACAAGACCCGTCCTTTATTTGCCGTACAATTTCACCCCGAAGGAAACCCTGGTCCACATGATACTGAATGGATCTTTGATATTTTCTTGAATATCATGAGGCGATCTAAATGAAATTTGAATGGATTAAAAAGACCCTGATCCTTGGGTCTGGTGCGATAAAAATAGCCGAGGCTGGTGAATTTGATTACAGCGGATCCCAGGCGATCAAGGCACTGAAGGAAGAGGGCATTGAGACAGTACTCGTGAACCCCAATGTGGCGACTATACAAACCGACCCGTTTTTTGCTGATTCTGTGTACCTCCTTCCTGTTACTCCTCAATTTGTTGAGAAAGTCATCGAGAAAGAGAGGCCAGACAGCATTCTTTTAGGATTCGGCGGTCAAACCGCTATAAACTGTGGCGTTACTCTTGCCAAGTCCGGCATCCTCGATAAGTACAACGTGAAGATCATCGGCACATCCCTTGAGGGGATCGAGGCAACAGAGGACAGAGCTCTCTTCAAAGCCACCATGGAAAGGGCGGGTGTTCCGACGCTCCGTAGCCGTGCCGTGAAGAGCTTCGACGAAGCCAAAAGAGTTGCCGAGGAGTTCGGATATCCTGTTATGATAAGGGTTGCCTATAACTTAGGTGGAAGGGGCTCAGGTGTGGCATACAATGAGTACGAACTTGAGGAGAGTGTCAGGCTTGGTATAAACAACAGCATGATAGGTCAGGTCCTCATAGAGGAGTATGTGGGACACTGGAAGCAGATAGAGTATGAGGTGATGAGGGACTACAATGACAACTGTATTGTGGTATGTAACATGGAGAACATCTTCGGTATGAGGGTTCACACAGGAGACAACATTGTGGTCGCACCGTCCCAAACCCTGAACAACAGGGAATACCACAAGCTCCGTTCGGCTGCTATAAGGGCCGTGAGAGCCTGTAAGATAGTTGGAGAGTGCAACGTCCAATTTGCATTGGATCCAGAATCTGAGCGCTTCTTTGTCATAGAGATCAACCCCCGCTTATCCAGATCCTCTGCCTTAGCATCGAAGGCCACAGGTTATCCTTTAGCCTACATGGCAGCAAAACTATCCATTGGATATAGCCTTCCCGAACTGACAAACAGAGTAACTGGAATCACCACCGCATGCTTTGAGCCGGCCCTCGACTACGTCGTCTTGAAGTTCCCAAGGTGGGATCTCGTCAAATTCGACCGTGCTATACGGAAGATCGGAACCAAGATGAAGTCCGTCGGCGAGGTTATGGCAATAGGTCGCTGTTTTGAGGAGGCGATACAAAAAGCAGTGAGGATGCTTGATATTGGCAGATCTGGGCTGATTGAAGACGATCCCCCTCAACCCCACTCTTTAGAAGAGTTAGAACACGCATTGCTTATCCCTACTGATCAACTTCTCTTCGATGTGGTCAAGGCCTTAAGGGCTGGTATGTCTGTTGAGAAGGTCTCAAAGCTGGCCTGCATAGATAAATGGTTCCTTGCTAAATTGCTTAACCTTCTGGCGGTGGCAGATCGATTGAAGCTTTCAAAAATTGACTCCTCTGATTTTAGAGATCTGCTACTGGAGGCGAAGAAGCTTGGCTTTTCCGACAAGCAAATCGCTACTTTTTTGAAGACAGATGAATTTTCAATCAGAGCTCTTAGACTAAAAATGGGTATAGCACCCGTAGTGAAACAAATAGATACACTAGCTGGGGAGTGGCCTGCTAAAACCAACTATCTCTACCTGACATACGGTGGCGATGAGGATGATCTTACACCATCTGAAAGCAACAACAAGATAATGGTTTTAGGTTCAGGACCTTACCGGATTGGAAGCTCTGTGGAATTCGACTGGTGCACTATGAACATGGTCTGGTCTCTGAAGAAAAA
This sequence comes from Candidatus Methanomethylicaceae archaeon, assembly GCA_049970435.1. Classification (GTDB taxonomy): domain Archaea; phylum Thermoproteota; class Methanomethylicia; order Methanomethylicales; family Methanomethylicaceae; genus JBMFMY01. The sequence goes on along the minus strand of JBMFMY010000007.1, from coordinate 5,092 downwards.
TGGTGCAGGCGAGGTAATCGTGATTAATTGTAATCCAGAGACGGTTTCAACGGACTACGATATGAGCGACAAACTCTATTTCGAAGAGCTTACACTCGAGAGAGTGCTGGACATTTGGGAAAAGGAGCGCCCTCATGGCGTAGTGCTTTGTGTTGGCGGTCAGACACCAAACAACCTAGCACTATCACTAGCCAAGTCTGGGGTGAAAATTCTTGGCACCCCTGCAGAGTGTATCGACAAGGCTGAAGACAGAGAAAAGTTCAGCAGGGTGCTGGAGGAGCTCCACATACCTCAGCCTCCTTGGAGAAGATTCACAACGGTCGAAGACGCAGAAAAGTTTGCTGAGATGGTAGGTTATCCAGTCCTCATCAGACCATCTTATGTCCTCAGCGGCTCTGCCATGAAGGTTTGCTGGGGAAGGAGTGAACTTCAGGAATATTTGAGGATCGCTGCCAAGATAAGTCAGGATCATCCAGTTGTGATCAGCAAATTCATCAAAGGCGCCTTGGAAGTCGAGATGGATGGTGTTGCCGACGGAAGGAGAGTCCTCTTTGGGGCAGTGTTAGAACACATCGAGATGGCAGGCATCCATTCCGGTGATGCTACCTTAGTTCTGCCCTCACAGAGAGTTGTACCCTTTATCACAAGAAAAATTAGATCCTACGCTGAATCCATACTCCAATCCATCAATATCAAGGGTCCTTTCAACATACAATTTCTAGTCAAGGATGGGCTGGTATACGTTATAGAGTGCAACCTGCGCGCATCTCGATCCATGCCCTTCGTATCCAAAATAACCGGTATAAATCTAATGGATCTCTCCGCTAAGGTCTTGCTTGGCATTAAAGTAGAGCCTGTCGAACTTGACCCACAGAAGATTCCATACGTCGGCGTCAAAGTCCCTCAGTTCTCATTTATGCAGGTGGATGGCTCAGATCCTGTACTTGGGGTGGAAATGCGCTCCACCGGTGAGGTGGCATGCTTAGGAGATGATTTGAACGAGGCTTTACTTAAGGCATTTCTCTCCTCCGGTTTGAATCTTCCTAAACCAGGTGATGGCATACTCATCTCTGTAGCGGACGAGGATAAGGACAGGGCAGTTCCAATCGTACGACTCCTCCTAAAGGAGGGTTTTCTGATCTACGCTACCGAGCACACAGCTGAACATATGTACAAGGCAGGACTGGAAAGAATCGAAACAGTCTATAAAATAAAAGAGCGAATGAAAAAACCCAATATCGCTGATCTACTCTCTGAGAGGAAAATTTCCTTGATAATTAATGTACCTTCCACCAGAAATGATTGCTTGCCTGCCATCGAGGATGAGTACCTCATTCGGAGAAAAGCCGTGGAGCTCGGCATACCTGTGATAACTAGCCTTGATACAGCATATGCATTCGTAAGCGCTTTGACAACAAAGAGGGACACACAATTAACTATACGTCCTCTAAAAGAATACTATGAAAGACTCAGAATATTATGGAAACTAAACATTTGCTATCCATTCACCCCACGTCCTTAAACGCTTCTATTATCAGGATGATGCCGGAAAATCCAAGGGACAAATTGACTTAAATTTCATTTTTGCCTTTAAAAATTATGCGAAAGAGGGTTTTATAAATAATAAAAAAGAATGTGAGTAAAGCCGAGAAGGGAGCGGTAAGCGCCCTCCAGGTGCCATGCATTGCCCCTCGCAGTTCTCTCTTCAGCGCGAGCTAGGCAAAGGAACTCATAGACCCGCAACCTGCCGGACGGCTTGAGCTGGTCTTCTCAAATCTATCGGCCAGAAGCTCAGCGAGCATGAGATTGTATTTGTCTTATAAAAATAGGACCCAGAAAACCCCTTTGGTTGGGGGGTGAGTGGGGCTTCATAATTTTAATGGATGCTGATGTGCCCCTTTCTTATCCATGAACACCGAATTTTCCATCAGAATACCCATGTCGCCCTGATCTAAAAAAAATTGCTGATTTTCATATAAAAATAAAAACTGTTAATTTGAGCCACTGTGTGTTAAATATCGCATTTCTCTGATTCTTCCGTCACAGACTCTATTTTTATCCCCTCAGGCGGTTTGATCCCCTTCTTTTTCATGTAGTCCAGTATTGCCGCCTTCAAACCATCTGCCGCCAAATTCGAACAATGCATCTTAATCGGAGGCAAACCGCCGAGTGCGTCGGCAACATCTTGCCTAGTTATCTTGAGAGCCTCTTCTATGGTCTTACCCTTTGCGAGCTCGGTGATCATGCTACTGGTCGCTATTGCTGCACCGCATCCGAAGGTCTTGAACTTTACATCTTCTAGCCTGTTGTCCTTGACCTTAATGTAGATCCACATGAGATCCCCACAATTATGCAAAGCCAAAGATGGTGTCAAATAAGAATGCGCTCCCTCAACCTCAAGGTTGTACACAAGTCCATCATAATCAATTTTCTCAACGCTGGTTATTGGTGTAAACAACATGCCATCTTCTATCCATGTTTTACTCCTTGATTTTTTCTTCAGGTTCAAGTCAACAGATAATATAGAAGAAAGTTTCATGAGGGATGGTGTGTGGAGAACAAAAATCCTATACACCTTTTTGTGGTAAGTCCCTTTAGACGTTCTTTTAGACTCTTCGTAGACTGAAGGGATTATTCCTTGTCTAAGCAACAGTATCTTTATCTGATGTGCAAGCTCCTCTGAGACAGCAGAGTATGTAGCTCTACGTCTTTTTACATCTAGATAGCCATCGCCGTACCATAGTCCCCTAATCAAATCTGCCTGCTTATCTAGGGGAAGATACATCATGAACTCGGGCACGTGCTTCTTCACGACATCTTCGCCAAATAGTTTTCTCAAAAATCTAGTGACATGTACACTATAGATTAAAACCTCTATTGTTTTCTTTTGGTCTATCTTCTTTATTTTTGGTTCTATACCGAATATTTTTCTAACAAGTTGGCAAACGTCCCTTATTTTATCCTCTTCATTTATGTTGAAACTTAATTCAACATAGGTTTTGCATTTTTCTATTCTCGAGTGCCCTTTAGCTAAGAAATATCCAGCGAAGCGCATGAAGTCTCCATTTAAACTGATATTATGAGGTATTTCAAAACTCTTAAAATCATACTTATATTTTTTAACATCCGTTTCTATTTCTTTAACATCAATAATCTTGTTGGGTATAGGATACGCTACAATATCTCCTTTTTTAAGCTCATAAGCATGTAACCACGCAAGGTTTTTGATAAGTTCTTTTTTCCCTTTTGTGTATCTATATTTGTTCCTTCTAGGCACCTCAAAACCAAGCACCATATGATCTGGGGTGAGTGCTGTTGTACCTAAGCGAGTCTTAATTTTTAAAATCGTGCCTCTATATGTCCTCTTGAAAATCCTCTCTATCTTATGAAACTCTTTATCATGTGACAAAACCATGTCCAGATCCTTTAGCCCGCTAATTTGAGCAATGGAATTCTTTATTATAATATTCGTGTCTGGGAGCGTACACACTGGATTGCCCACTTTTCCTATGCCGTCCGCATCCTTTATCTCACCAACATTCCTGGGATTCCTGAAATGATCCATTACTTTTTGGCTGTACACTATCTCACCCCCTCTGGTGCCAACGGGGACATCTCCCTCAGACCTTTTACGATCCTTGGAAGAACTTCAAGCACCCTATCAACATCCCTTGACTTGTTGAATCTTCCCAAACTCATAAGCAGCGAACCCTGCGCCTCCACATGCGGTATCCCCATAGCGATGAGTACGTGAGAAGGCTCCAGCGTCTTCGAAGAACAAGCCGAACCGCTCGAGACCATTATGCCCTCCATATCGAGCGAGAGGACTAAAGACTCTCCCTCTTGAAACTGAACCTCACATTGGCATTGTTTGGTAGTCTCTGCTTAGGGTGCCCATTGAGGAATGAGTATGGTATTTTGTCAAGAATTCCAGCAATTAGGCGGTCTCGCATCTCCGAAAGTCTGGATGCATCAGAGGCCATCTCTTGCAGGGCGATCTCCGCTGCCTTTCCCATACCCACCGCGCCTGGCACATTCTCCGTACCGGATCTCAGCCCTCCCTCTTGCCCTCCCCCTATTATGAGCGGCTCTATTCTCGTCCCCCTCCTGACATAAAGCCCTCCTATCCCAAAGGGTCCATACATGTCCCATGACGATATAGTCATCAGGTCTACCCCGTCATCAAGGACGTTAACCGGTATTTTTCCCACAGCTGCCGTGGCATCCGTATGCAGATAAGCTTTTTTGGAGTGTACGATCTCCGATATCTCCCTGATGGGCTGGATCGTGCCCACCTCGTTGTTGGCATAGCCCACAGTCACCAAGACAGTCCTCTCATTTACTGCGCTCTTCAAAGCCTCGAGATCCACAAACCCATAGCGGTCTACTGGCACATAGGTCACTTCAAATCCGAACTTCATCAGATATTTGAGGGTATTCAGAACTGATATGTGCTCTATCCTAGTCGCGACGATGTAATTCCCTTTGTCCTTGTTTCTGAAGGCAACGCCGTAAACCACAGTTTCAGAATAAATAGGCTTAAATAGGTGTTTGTAGTAAGGATAGGGTATGCCAGAACGCCTCTACACCCTTAAAGAAGCTTGCTTACTTTTAGGTCTCCACCCGAGGACTATCCAGAAATGGGACAAGCAGGGGAAGATCAAAGTTGTAAGGACTATTGGTGGTAGGAGGAGAATACCTGAATCTGAAATCAGAAGGCTGCAGGGTGAGAAGGGGGTGAGGAGCGTGATAGGCTATGCAAGGGTTTCATCAGCGACGCAAAAGGATGATCTTGAGAGGCAGGTCGAATATTTAAGGCAGAGGGGGGTTCAAGAGGTGATCACCGATTGGATCTGGCTTGAACGAGAAGAGAAAGGGCTTTCTAAAACTTCTGGATAGAGTCTTGCATAACGAAGTAGATAGAGTTGTAGTATTGTACGAGGATAGGCTTACAAGATTTGGCTTTAATACATTGCGGAAGGTATTCGAAGCCCATGGAACAAGCATCGAGGTCTTGAATCAGGTGGAGATGAAGTCTCCTCAACAGGAGCTTGTTGAAGATCTTATCACGATAATCTCTCTGGTAAAATTT
>JBMFMY010000006.1:0-16637 GCA_049970435.1 Candidatus Methanomethylicaceae archaeon | reverse complement strand
ACATAGCCAAAACTAGGCTACTCATGAAACGTCACTTTGACATTAGTAATGTTGTGATACTCTGAAGTGTTAAATCTCCGACAAAGTTAAATAATTGTGAGTCTTTTACGAAGACCGCACTGGGTGTATCGCATGGCAGGCTCAAAATCACCAAAAGGGCTCCTAGCTGGTAGGAAACTCGCTAATAAGAGGAAAAAGTTCCGTTGGAGCCTTAGGCAATTCAAGAGGAGGGCACTGAAGCTAGATGAGAAAGCCGACCCTCTTGAGGGCGCTCCACAAGCAAGAGGAATAGTCCTCGAAAAAGTTGGCGTAGAGAGCAGACAGCCCAACAGCGCTGTAAGAAAATGCGTCAGAGTGCAGCTCATTAAAAACGGAAAGCAGATAACAGCTTTTCTGCCTGGGGACGGTGCCCTTAATTTTGTCGATGAGCACGACGAAGTGATAGTCGAAGGTATAGGTGGGCCTATGGGTAAGGCAATAGGAGACCTGCCTGGCGTCAGATGGAAGGTCGTAAAGATAAATGGCGTATCCTTGCACGCCTTGATGACTGGCAAGAAGCAGAAACCTGTTAGGTGATCGCCTTGTCCGAGATAAAGCTCTTCGGTAAATGGGATACCTCTAACGTTCAGATTAGGGATTTGGGGCTTAAGGCTTACATATCGCTCACCCCGATGCTCATTCCTCACTCGTGTGGAAGACACGAACACAAGCGTTTCGGAAAGGCAAGGGTAAACATTGTAGAGAGGCTCACAAACAGAATCATGCGTCCTGGAAAGAACGGAGGGAAGAAGGCTCTTGCATTAAGCATAGTTGACAACGCGCTCGAGTTGGTCTACTTGAAGACCGGTGAGAACCCGATTCAAGTTCTTGTTAGGGCGATAGAGAATTCCGCTCCGAGGGAAGAGGTCACCCGAATAAGTTATGGTGGTGTTACCTATCCGCAGTCAGTCGACTCATCTCCACAGCGCAGGGTTGATTTAGCTCTCAGATTCATCACAGATGCTGCAAGGAATTCCGCATTTGGGAGCAACAAGCCCATCGAGGAATGCCTTGCCGACGAGATCGTACTGGCCGCGAGCAATGATCCAAAGAGTTATGCAGTCCAGAAGAGGGAAGAGATCGAGCGAATAGCGATCTCGGCTAGATAAGGTCGCAGCTTGTACAACTACTGCTACCTCCACTGCTACAAGTACTACCGTTTAGTAACCAATGCTGTAATGATGTGGATATTAGACTTAAGAATATTACATTTTGAGCCATACCTCTTTCCAAATTCTATTCTTACTTGAAAAAGAAAAGAAATGATTTTTACGAGGGTTCTGTTAACTTATTGATGATGATTTAACTTCTCCGCTTTTGCTCCACGCCTCGATAGGGGACGCTTCACAACTACATTTGCGGAGCGGTCGAGGCCGAACCCCAGCCTCCCATCTGAGTAGGTTTAAACAGGCTATGATATGCCTATTTCCAATAAATCCACATATTTTATATACAACCTGCCCATTCGAGCATCTCTCTAATTTAGACTCACACATCGGGCAGGTGGTGCTCGAACCGCTGGTATGTTTACTCTCAATCGCCTTTACCCCTTCCCACAGAGATTTGTAGCTCAACATATTGAGAAACTTTCTGAACCACCAATTGTTCAATCTGCGCTTGAAACTTTTAGAGCGTTTAGAAACCATCTGGACTTTACCGCTGAATTGGTTGGAGCGTTTACCCTTCTTGTTAACAGATCTCCTAAGCCCCCTCAAGTCCTCGTGAATTAGTCCATAACCATTGCCTTCGCACCAGTCGACTATACTTTTTGAGGCTTGATGGAGCATAGTGTCGACCTTATTGCGGTAATTTCTCGATGGTTTTGAAAGGGCTTTTACTAAGACTCTTCTATCGGCACAGTATCTTTGTTGTAGCTTTCTCTTTCTCTCAAAGTATCCGTAACCAGCTTGGAAAGGTCGAAGACTTTTACCTCTCCATCTGAGGATACCGCTGTTATACCGACTTCATTCACATCCACAGCACGTAGTCCTTAGGCTCCGCGTCCTCGGCGGTCTCAACAAATGTTAAAACCACTTTGCTGGCGGTTAAGGTCACGTCACAGAGCCTAATCTGGGCGTGGCATCAGAGAGAAGTCCCAAGGCCCGCTTATGAAGTTTAACATAGAGATACTCTCTAGGTTTTATTGGAATTCTTTACCATCAACTAGTAGGCCTGGTTTCCAAGCCCAGCCATAATCCTCCTGGCATATGGCTTTTTAACATTCGGATCCTTCCTTCTCGCTTTCCTGTAGTTCTTGAGGATGGCTTTGGCAACCCCAATCACTGAGAGACTATACCAGGAATGCAGACCATGCCTATTCAACTCATTATAAACTTCATTAGACAACCTAAACCTTGAAGTCACGTTCTTCTCAAAACCGACGTGGATGCAATGATTCACCATATCTCTGAAAGTTTCAAGTAACCTCAGAACATCTTCAGAAGGGCTATAATCGACCTCAACCGCCTTAACCGCCAGCATGCCATAAAATTAAGGAAATCCCTATCTAAATTTAATCATCAATAAGTTAACAGAACCCATTGTAAAAAACTTTTTATATCCCTCCCAAGTTTTAAACTTGCGATTCGACCTATCATGGTAAATTGGAAGTGGTACAATGCCCGAATGGGGATATTCAACCTTGGAGTATGATCCTGACAAAATGGCTAGGGCTAGTGGAAGGGACTTGCGTATCTCTCCAAAGGAGGCTAGGGAGATATGCAATGCTATAAGGCACATGCGTCTGGAGGATGCTATTGAATATCTGAAGCGCGTTATCGCGAAAAAAGAGGGGGTCCCATACCGCAGGTTCAAGAGCAATGTCCCTCATCACCCAGAGATCGCTAATAGGTTCAAGATCCCCTCGGGCAGATACCCAGTTAAGGCCTGCTCCGAAATACTCAAAGTCTTGGAAAACGCTAAGGCCAATGCTGAGAACAAGGGTCTTGAGACAGAGAGCCTTCGCGTGCGCCATGCGTGTGCACAGGCTGCCATGAGGATCAGAAACTACATCCCCCGTGCTTTCGGCAGAGCCACTCCTTTCTTCCATCCCCTCACGCATGTAGAAATTGTAGTTGAGGAGGTAGGTGCATGAGCATAACAAGGTTTTTCATAAATAAATCCTCGAAAAATATGATCATAGACAACTATCTGCGCAACGAGCTCAAAAGAGCAGGTTATGCTGGTGTAGAATTCCAAAAGACCCCTCTGGGAAACAGGGTCGTGATCTACGCCGAAAGACCTGGAATGGTCATAGGGCGACAGGGGGCTACCATCAGAGAACTGGCTCATGTAATTGAAACAAAATATGGTCTCGAGAACCCCCAGATCGCTGTTGTTCCCGTCCAAAATCCTGAGCTTAACGCCAGAATAATGGCAAGCAGGGTTGCATCAGCCCTCGAGAGGGGAATACATTTCAGAAGGGCTGCTTTTGTTGCACTAAGGCAGATAATGGAAGCTGGCGCACGGGGGGCTGAAATAGTCATCCGTGGGAAACTCTCTACCGAGAGATCGAGATATGAAAAGTTCAGGTCTGGAGCAATATTGAAGGCTGGTGAGCCCAAAAAATATGCAGTGGACAGAGCTGTAACGAGCGTGCTTCTCAAGCCCGGCGTCTTTGGAATTCAGGTTAGCATATACCTCCCTGTCAAGACCGTCGACGACATCTCTGTAGTTGAGCCCACTCAACAGGTAGCCGGGTGATGAAATTGGCAATCTTCAGGATGCAGGAAATTAGAAAGATGAGCAAAGAGGAACGCAACAAGAGGCTGTCAGAGCTCAGGGCAGAGCTAGCCAAGATGAAGGCGATGCAGGCTATGGGCGGCTCGCTAGAGAACCCCTCAAGAATAAGGCTACTGAAGAAGACTATCGCAAGATTTCTCACGGTTAACAGGGAGGAAGAGCTCGGTATAGCGAGGGCAAAACTGAAGGAAGAACCTCAGCCTAAAGAAGCTCCAAAGGAGTCCGCAAGCACCGAAAAACCTTCCGGGGACAACATCTACGAAGAAGAGGAATCGGAGGAAAAAAGCGAATGAAAGTCAACCCTTCTAACCTGATTTATCACGACCTTGTCGGGCTGTCGGTGAGGGTGGACTCTTCAACCGATCCTACCCAAATAGGTTTAGAGGGAACAGTTGTCGATGAGACCACAAATATGCTTATTCTCTCAACTGAAAAAGGTTACAGGAAGGTCAGCAAAAGAAACTCTCTTTTCACCTTCTATTTGCCCACTCCCGTTACTTTAGAAGGTTCCAAGATCGCTTACAACCCTGCCGAAAGGTTAAAGCGAATTCAAAGGAGGAAAAGGTAAATGTCACAAACATTGAAGGAGACGAAATCTGTTTCATGCTCTGACAAAAACTGCCCATTCCACGGAAGCTTATCTGTGAGGGGAAAGACCCTAACAGGGCGTGTCGTCAGTGACAGGATGCACAAAACTGTGGTCGTCCAAGTCGACTACCTCTACTACTACCCTAAGTACAAGAGGTATGCGAAAAGGAGATCTAAAATTCATGCCCACAACCCCCCATGCATAGGAGCAGTCAAGGGCGACTTTGTGAAGATCGCTGAATGTCGCCCACTCAGCAAGACGGTGGGCTTTGTGGTCGTTGAGAGATCTGGTGGTGAATAAAATGGCAAAGAGAGGAAAGGGTCTAGGCGGTGGCATAACCTATAGACCGGGAATAAGTCTCGGTCTGCCTTTGGGTGCCTTGTTGAAATGTGCTGACAATAGCGGTGCCAAGATAGTTCAGCTCATAGGCATTCCCAAGATGAAGAGCAGGATCCGCCGCCTCTCCGCAGCCTCTGTGGGGGATAAAGTTATAGTTTCTGTAAAGGAGGGTACGCCTGAAGTTCGGCGGCAGATATTTCACGCCGTAATAATTAGACAAAGAAAGCCCTTCAGGCGTCTGGACGGTACTTGGGTTCAATTTGAAGATAATGCAGCCGTTATCGTTACTGAGGATGGTGAATGCAAGGGTACAGAGATAAGAGGTCCAGTGGCGAAGGAGGCTGCAGAACGCTGGCCAAAGGTTGCCGGCCTTGCGTCTATGGTGGTTTGAGGTGATCTCTTTGACAAGCATTAAACCAAAAGTCCAAAGGAAGCCCCAGCCCTTACACCGAAAGAAGAAGACCATGAGAGCCCCTCTCTCTGAGGCGCTCAGAGAACGCTATGGAACGCGAACCGCAGTATTGCGGAAAGGTGACACGGTACTGATAGCCAGGGGGGACTATAAGGGGCATGAAGGAAAAGTTTCATCAGTCGATCTCTCAAAAATGCGGATAACAGTGGAAGGAGTTACCATAAAGAAGACAGATGGTACAACCCGACCAGTTCCAATCAAACCATCAAAGGTCATAATAACAAAACTAGATCTTTCTGATAAAAAGAGAAAAGCAATCTTTGAATCGAGAATCAAACGGAGGGAATCACCATGAAGAGGCACTTAAAGACTTATCCAGCACCGCGATTCTGGCCCATTAAAATAAAAGAAAGGGAATTTGCTGTGAGACCTTCTCCTGGTCCACATTCACTCCGTTACTCCATTCCTTTAGGAGTTGTTTTGAGGGATGTTTTACATTATGCGATGACTATTGCAGAGGCCAAGAAAATACTTTCCGAGAGAAAGGTCATGGTCGATGGTAAGGTTAAGACTGACTATAAATTCCCGTTAGGTCTTATGGACGTGTTATGTATACGCCCCTCAGAAGAGTATTACAGAGTGCTCCCCCACCCTGTGAAGAAGCTTTCCTTAGTGAAGATTCCACCCGAGGAATCAACATTTAAGCTGGTAAGGGTGACAGGGAAGAGGATCCTCAAAGGAGGTAGGATGCAGCTAAACTTCCATGATGGAAGATCATACTCCATAAAAGTCGAGGACCCATTCAATATCCAAGTTGGATATAAATTGTTCGATACAATAAAACTCACCATACCCGATGGGGAGATTTCAGATCATATACCTCCCGAGCCCGGAGCTTTTGTTTCCATAATTGGTGGTAGCAACATAGGCAAATATGGCGAACTCATAGAATCGCCAGCGACGAGAAGCCCTGATCAGCTAGTCAAGGTTCGCATAGAGGGTGTTGAAAACACCGTTACACTTAAGTATTTATTCCCGATAGGTAAGGGAAGTCCAATCATAAACATTGGTGGAGAAGTGTCATAAAAATGTCCGAGGGTGCTAAGGCCGCGGAAGTTGGCCAATTGAACCCCATGCGATCTATAAAGATCGGAAAAGTAGTTGTGAATATAGGTTTAGGAGAGGGAGGAGAACGCCTAGAGAAGGCCATGGTCGTCCTCAAGTCCATAACCGGCGCAAAACCATGCCCAAGGAGAGCAAAGAAGACAATCAGGGATTTTGGCATCAGAAGGGGCGAGAACATAGGCTGCTTGGTCACGCTTAGGGGCGAGAAAGTAGACGAATTTCTGAAGAGGGCTTTTGAATCAAGAAAGAATAAGATCAAAGAGTCTTCTTTTGACGATTACGGAAACATCTCATTTGGGATTACAGAGCACATAAACTTGCCTGGCACAAAATACGACCCTTCGCTCGGAATATTCGGCATGAATGTCTGCATTGTTTTAGAGAGACCTGGATACAGAGTTGCGAGGAGGAGATACCGGCCCTCTAAAATAGGTCGCAATCACCGCGTTACAAAGGAAGAAGCCATCGCATTCTTGACCGGGCGATATGGCATAAAAGTTGAGAGGGAGGCTTAAAAATGGGGAAGACTCGTAAACCTAAGGAGAGAAAGTTTGGCAAGGGGAGCAGGGTCTGCAAGCGCTGCGGATCCAAGGGGAGCACCCTCATAAGGCGGTACGGCCTCAACATCTGTCGCCAATGTTTCAGAGAGGCTGCTGAAACCTTAGGCTTCAAGAAGTACATGTAGGTGAATTAATATGTGGGTGCAGGACCCTTTAGCCAACGTCCTAATAAATATCATGAACAGCGAGGAGCGGGGCAGAAGCGAGTGTATTGTGACTCCAGCTCCAAAGTTAGTAGCCAACGTTCTCCGCGTTCTTCAGAGGCATGGTTATATAGGTGAGTTCGAGTTCATTGATGATGGTCGCCTAGGCAAACTGAGGATTCAACTCTTGGGCAGGATAAACAAGTGCGGTGTCATAAAACCGTATTTTTCGGTATCTTATAGGGAGATCGACAATTTTGTTTATCAATACCTGCCGGCAAAAGACATAGGACTGCTAATACTGACTACGCCAATGGGGATCTTGACGCATAAGGAGGCAGTCTCCAACAAAGTCGGTGGGCGTCTCTTGGCATATGTGTACTAGGTGGTTGCAATGACAAACTCCACATTGTCTCTAAAGATCCCAGAAGGAGTCAGCGTCACCACGCAAGGATCAGTGGTAACCGTCTCAGGTCCGAAAGGTAGCCTAACGAAGGACTTTGCACACTCCGGACTTAAAATTACCAAAACCGAGGATGAGATCGTATTGACCGCCCCAGGAAAAGGCAAAAGGTCAAAAGCCATGCTTGGTACAATTGCCTCTCACATAAAGAATATGTTCAAAGGGGTAACAGAGGGTCACCGCTACACTATGAAAGTTATCTACGCACACTTTCCTATTACGGTGAAGGTAGCTGGGAAGGAGGTACACATAGAGAACTTTATGGGTGAGAGATCTAAGCGTGTGGCAAAGATAGTTGGCAACGTGAAGATCACAGTGAGTGGGGACGAACTCACTCTTGAAGGTATAGATAAAGAGGAAGTCGGGCAGACCGCTGCAAACATACACCTGGCAACCCATGTGAAAAAGATGGATCCCAGAGTCTTTCAGGATGGCATTTATCTGGTGGAGAGGAGGTAAGCCACATGTCGGATCCAAAGGAATTATCAAGAGCATTAAAGATCAGAGAGAAGATATCGCAGAAAAGACCTGACTTTATCAGACAGGAGGCTAACAGGTTCCCACGCCTAGGAGAGAAATGGCGTAGCTGCACTGGGATAAGATCTAAGATGCGCCTCAAGAAGAAAGGCAGAGCTGCGATCGTCGAACCTGGATACAGAGGTCCAACAATGGCTAGAGGGTTACATCCTTCTGGGAAACGCGAGGTACTGGTATACAATGTTGAAGACCTTGAAAAAGTAAACCCTTCAACCGACGTGATTAGGATCGCATCTTCGGTTGGAAAAAGGAAGAGGCTAGAGATCATCAAGAAGTCAAAAACTATTGGAGTCTCTGTGGTGAACATCCGTCCCTCTGAGAAGGCAATACTTGAAAAAACAGAAGTTCAAGAAGAATCCAAAAAAGAAAGTGGTAAGGAAAAGGAGAAGGAGGAAGAAGAGAAGGTCGAAGAGCTTACTGGAGAACAAAAGGAGGAATCAGAAGAAAAAGAACTGGGAACAGAAGCCGAAGAGGAATGGTCCGCCGAGAAAGAGGAGCGTGAAGTGGAGGGATCTGGATGAGCCTCAAGATACAACGTAGGATAGCTGCTGAAGTCCTCAAAGTCGGAGAGAGCAGAGTTTGGATGGATCCAGACCGCTTTGAAGACATCAGTATGGCAATCACAAGGGACGATATTCGTGCGCTTATAAAAGAAGGTGCCATAAAGGCAACCCCTGAGGAAGGTATAAGCCGTGGAAGATATCGGCGAATCCGAAAGCAGAAGCGAAAGGGACTGAGAAAGGGATACGGTAGCAGGAAAGGCTCTGTGGAAGGAGACGATTGGACAGACAGGATAAGATCTATACGAGAGTTTCTCCGCCTTCTAAGAAAAAGGCGAATAATCACTCCATCTGTGTACAGGATGCTGTATATCAAGGCTAAGGGTGGCGCATTTCACGATAAGAGGCAGCTCAAGACTTACATAGAAGAGCACAACTTGGCGAGGAGGTAAAAACTTGGCAAGAGGTCCTACTTATAGAGTTCCCTTCCGGAGGCGGCGTGAAGGGAGGACTGATTATAACCTCAGGAAGCGGCTAATATCAAGCAAGAAGCCCAGATTAGTTATAAGAAAGTCCCTTAAGCACCTATCCCTACAGCTTGTAGAGGCTAGAGTAGATGGGGACCGAGTGTTGGCAAATGCCACAACCATCGAGTTAAAGAATTTTGGCTGGAAAGGTGGAACAGGAAACCTTCCAGCCGCTTACTTAGCAGGATTCCTGCTTGGCAAACGTGCCTTATCCAAGGGTTTGAATGAAGCTGTAGTAGACTTGAATGGGTACTCCATAACCAAAGGGAGCCGTTTATTCGCGGCCCTGAAAGGAGCCGTGGACGCAGGCATGGAGATTCCACACAGCGAGGATGTGCTCCCTGATGAAGGGCGAATCAAGGGTGAGCACATTGCTAAGTATGCCGAACTGTTACAAAAGGAGAACCCGGCTAAATACCAATCTCAGTTCTCAAAGTACGTAAGTGTTGGTCTCGCTCCCGAGAGTATAGTCCAACACTTTGAATCCACAAAAGAGGAGATAGCCAAGAAGGTGAAATGATATGGCATACCAGCAGACTCAATGGGTTCCGAGGACCACTCTCGGAAAACTTGTACTTGAAGGCAAGATAACCAGCATCAAAGAAGTCTTCGAACAGAACATACCGATAAAGGAACCAGAGATCATAGACGCTCTGTTGCCTGACATAAAACATGAGGTTTTAGATGTAGGAATAGTTCAGAAGCAGACGGATGCTGGCGAGATAACAAAATTCAAGATCGGGGTCGTAATAGGTAATTTCGACGGCTATATTGGATTGGGCATCGGCAAATCAAAACAGATGAGGTTCGCAATAGACAAGGCTATAGCGAACGCTAAACTCAATATAACTCCTGTGAGGAGGGGCTGTGGTCATTGGAAGTGCCCATGTGGGAACCCGCACAGCCTCCCATTCGTCGTCACTGGAAAGAGTGGCAGCGTCACTGTCACACTGATACCCGCACCTAAGGGAGTGGGTCTTGTTGGTGGTCCCGCTGCCAAAACCTTGTTGACATTCGCTGGAATAAAGGATGCTTGGGTCGTATCTAGGGGTGAGACAAGAACCACTATGAACTTCGCTGGAGCTGTTTACGACGCTCTCAAGAACACTTACAGGTTTAAGAAATGAGGTCGATCAGAATGAAATTGTTTCTCGCAATTAGAATCAGAGGAATAACAGGCGTCTCACCAGAGATGCTCGATGTGCTTAACCGCTTAAACATCCCCAAAAAACATAATGCTTCCCTGATACCAGATACTCCTTCAATGCTGGGCATGCTCAGGAAGGCTTCTGACTACATAACTTGGGGGGAGATTACTAAAGAATCCCTTATTGCCCTTCTCAAGAAACGGGGGAGGCTTGAGGGAGACAAGAGGATCACGGACGAGGCTTTAAAGGAACTCGGCTTCGCCAGTTTTGAAGAACTTGCAGACCGGATAATGGCAGATGGCAAAGTCCCTCCTCCAATCAAAAAGACCTTTAGACTCACTCCCCCGAGTGGAGGCTTCAAAGGTCCAATAACGAAACACGTGAATGAGGGCGGTGAGCTAGGGTATAGGGGCGAAGCCATTAACGATCTCCTCTCGAGCATGATCTGAAAAAGTGGAGGAAACAAAAACTAAAAATATATTAGTGAAAGTCTTTCTGATAATCGCTAATCTCAGTGGTGTTTACAGATGGTAGTTCGAAGGGATCGTAAAGTCAGGCGGCAACGTGGCACCCGATTGTATGGATGGGGTCAAGTAGGGCAACATAGAAAGTCTGGAACCCGTGGCGGTTTTGGCAACGCGGGCCTTCATAAACATAAGTGGAGCTGGACCATAAAATACGGAAAAGACCACTTCGGGAAATATGGCTTCGTGAGGCCCCTTGCTGTATCAAAGCCAGTAAAGTCTATAAATGTAGGCTCCCTTGCAACACTCGTCCAAGGCAGGATCCTTGAGAAAGATGAGAAGGGCAGGGCTGTTTTGGATCTGAGCTCTTTAGGATTTGATAGGCTGTTAGGCAGTGGCAAAATAGATTTTTCTGTTGTTGTCAAGACCAATCATGCCTCCGAGATCGCGAAAAAGAAGATTGCCGAAGCTGGTGGAGAAGTCATATTAACTGAATGAGGTAGCGGTAATCATGGCTCGCTTCCTGGACCTGATGGAGCCGATAATGAAATACATACCCGAGGTTCCGAAGCCGCAAAGGAAAGTGAGCCTTAGGGAAAAAATATTCTGGACAGGTTTAGCACTAGGAATCTATCTGGTCATGAGTGAGATCCCGCTCTTTGGCGTCCCAATCCAACAAACTGGTTATGAGCAACTGCTCTTCTACCGGATTATCTTCGCGTCTAAAAAAAGCTCCCTTATGGATCTCGGTATAGGTCCGATAGTTACCGCCGGTCTTATCATGCAGATCCTCGCCGGCTCAAAGATATTGAATGTGGACATGACAAAGCCGCGCGACCGGGGTCTGTTTACTGGGACGCAGAAGTTTTTGGCAATACTCATGACCGCCTTCGAGGGGACTGCATTTCTCATAGGCGGCAACTATGGGAGGCCGGAAACTTTGGTCTCGGTCTTGATCATACTTCAACTAGTTTGCGTAGGCGTCCTTGTTATACTGCTTGATGAGATGGTGCAAAAAGGTTGGGGTCTTGGAAGCGGAGTCAGCCTATTTATCTTGGCGGGAGTTTCTCAGCAGGTCATATGGCTCAGCTTCTCCCCATTTGGTCCCATTTCAGATGGTAAGTCGCTCGGTGCTATCGTAGCGTTCTTCCAGACGCTCCTCGGTGGAGGAAATATTTTATCCACATTCTCAAGATATCCATACCCCGACATGACCGGTTTCATTGCCATGATGTTGGTATTTTTGCTAGCAGTTTATTTGGAGGGCATGAAGATAGAAATCCCAGTTGCCTATGCCAAATATGGAGGGATGCGTGCTAAGATTCCGCTCAAGTTCATGTATGTCTCTAACATACCCATAATTCTCGCCTCCGCCCTATTTGCAAACTTTTATCTCCTTGGTCAAATTCTTTGGCAGAATTTCAACATGGCAAACAACAATCCTTGGTTAAACTGGTTTGTCATGTTCAATTCCACTTCAACTAGCCGTGAGCTCTTGCCAGGTTGCTTCTTATACTACATCTCTTCTCCAAGAAGCATCGTAAATGTGTTATCAGATCCCGTACACGCCATTCTCTACACCTTGATTCTCGTGACTTTCTCTGTCATGTTTGCTAAGGTATGGGTCGAGGTATCAGGCATGAGTGCAAGAGCGCAGGCAGAACAGCTCGTTAAAGCTGGCCTTCAGATCCCCGGCTTCAGAAAATCCCCTGGAATCATCGAACAGATACTCCAAAGGTACATTCCTTCACTCACAATTATAAGCGGTATTGGTATCGGGCTGCTGGCTGGAATTGCAGATATGCTGGGTGCCATAGGTAGCGGTATAGGTATACTCCTGTCCGTAGGTATTATTTACCAGTATTACCAGATACTTGCCAAGGAGCAACTCTCCGAGATCTATCCTGGTCTCGGGAGGTTTCTGGGTCAGGAGTAGGTTTAGGATGGCCAAGAGAATCTCTAGAGAAGGAAAGTTAGTGATAGTGACTGGCATACCGGGAGTTGGCAAGACAACAGTGCTCAACTCTGCAATCTCCACATGCAAGGAGAACGGCATAGAGGTTAAGCACATCAATTACGGCGACCTCATGTTTGAAGAAGCTGTAGCCAATGGGCTGGTCAAGAACAGAGACGAGATGCGAAAACTTTCAATCAACCACCAAATATCTTTACAACTCAACGCCGCCAACAAAATAAGGTCTATCTCAGATAAGAATAACGTGCTTCTGGACACGCACATGTTCATAAGGACCCCGGACGGTTATATGCCTGGAATCCCCATCTGGATCGCGGAATCTCTAATGCCCGACACAATAGTCCTTTTGGAGGCTGATCCTGAGTCTATCTCACGGCGTCGTTGGAAAGATGCCGGCATAAGGATCAGGGAAGAGGACTCTCCCCAAAAAATAGAGGAGCATCAGCTTATAGGGAGAGCTGGTGCTGCCTCTCTAGCTATTCTTACTGGCTGCACAGTCCTAATCGTAGAGAACAGGGAAGGAGATCACGAATCAGCTGGTCATACGATCGCCTCACTTTTTAGGAGGTAGACACATGGCTCTTGAGTTCTTCTCAGACTTATACTTCTACCTCGTGACTTCGCTCTCCACAATGTTGGGTCCTGCCAAAGACTTCCCCCTCTCCGCACTCACAATTCTCTTCATCTCTGTAGGGATGGCCTTGATCTCGTCAGCAGTGACCCGAGCTGTCACGGATGTAGATCTCATGAGGCGAAGAATGAGCGAGGTGAGGGAGTGGCAAAATGCCTACACAAAGGCTATCCGATCAAAGGATCAGAAACAAATAGACAAGCTCAAGAAGCGAGAGGCCACTATTAAACGCGTCCAAGCAGAGATGATGCGAGAGCAGTTTAAACCGCTTATCTTCACCATGATCCCGTTTTTAATTTTCTTCTATCTGTTTAACGGTGTATTTGGATATAGCCAGATAACTGTTGCAGTATCTCCGATAGACCTCCCCTTCGTAGGTACGCGATTCACCTTCTGGACTTGGTACCTTATAACATCATTCAGCTTCTCCGCTCTCATTCAGAGGATATTCAATCTGCCCTCGGCATCAGACTGAAAATCCTTTTTTATCTTGGATTACAAAAAAGAGCGTGGTGTGATCTTTGGGCTCCTTAGACTCACTATTAATCACCATTAGCGGGCCAGCCGGATCTGGCAAGTCCCACTGTGCTTCGAGGCTCGCTGAGCTATATGGGATACCCTGTCACTCAGTTGGCTCTATATTCAGAAAGATGGCTTCTGAGCGCGGCCTCTCGGTCGAGGAATTCTCCAAATTGGTTGAACAAGATCCTACAATAGATATTGAAATTGACCGAAGAACAGAAGAACTTGCAAGCAGGGGTGGCCAAATAATAGAAGGGCGTTTGGTCTCATTCTTCTCAAAATCCTTCCCTAATACACTTAGGTTCTACCTGACGGCGCCATTCGAGGAGAGGGTGAAGAGGATAGCCTTGAGGGAGGGTATACCACTCAATCTAGCAGAGGTCAGAACTAGGATTAGAGAAGAGAGCGAGAGACAACGCTACAAATCTCTCTACAACATCGATGTGAACGACCTCGCTGTTTACGATTTCGTAATAAACACCTCTAAGTGGGACAAAGAGTCTGTGGTACTTCTGCTCAAGGAAATCATCGACCTCTACCTAAAAACCTCTAGTAAAGAATATGGCTCTAAACCTTCTAAATAAAACTAAAACAAACGGTGTTATTATTGGAAGACTCTTATATGCTGGTAAAGGGCGATGAGACTACCGATCCAAGATTTGGATGGGCACCTGGGTCTCGCCCTCTGAAAGAGTATCTAGAGACTGGAGTCATAAACCTAGACAAGCCACCAGGTCCGAGCAGCCACGAGGTGGTTGCATGGGTTAAGCGCCTGCTATCAATATCCAGGGCAGGTCACGGTGGTACACTGGATCCGAAGGTCACCGGTGTTCTTCCAATAACTCTCGGAAGGTCCACAAGGATAATCTCATTCATCATGAAGTCAGGCAAAGAGTATGTGGCTTTGATGGAGCTACATGATGATGTAGATGACAACAAGCTTCGCAAAGTCATTCAAGAATTCATCGGACTCATATACCAGCTCCCGCCCGTGAGATCCTCCGTGAAGCGGGCACTAAGGATCAGAAAAATAAACTCGATAAAGATACTCGAGAGAGAAGGAAAGTTCGTATTGATGAGAGTGGATTGCGAGGCTGGGACCTACATCAGGAAACTCTGTCACGACATTGGTGAAGTCCTTGGATGTGGGGCTCATATGAGAGAGCTTAGGCGAACGCGAGCAGGGCCCTTTAGGGAGGACAAAGGTTGCACAACACTCCACGCCCTGCTCGATGCGATAACTCTTTGGAAGGATTCAGGAGATGAATCCTTACTCCGCCAAGTCATAATACCAATTGAAGAAGCATTGACAGATCTCCCAAAAGTCTATGTCAGAGACTCCGCGGTGGATGCGATATGCCATGGTGCAGATTTAGCCTCTCCTGGAGTCCTGCGGCTAAGTAAAAGCATAAAGCCAGGCGACACTGTATGCATTATGACTCTCAAAGGAGAACTTGTAGCACTTGGGAAGGCTAAGATGTCCGGAGAGGAGATCCTTAAATCTGATCACGGCATAGTTGTAAAAACTGAGAGGGTAGTGATGGAGCCTGGCACCTATCCAAAGAGTTGGTGACCTCCATGCATAAAAACGAACCCTCTCCCTCCCACTATTTCACAAAGCCCGCGATCAAAAAACCGCGAAGATACAACATACGCCTTGATTTTGCGGGTCAAACAATATCCTTAGTTAGCAGTAGTGGTGTCTTCTCAAAAGATCATGTGGACCTGGGTACACTCGTCCTACTCGAGAGTGTCTCCCTTCCAGATGAAGGAGAAGTGCTTGACATGGGCTGTGGTTATGGTGCGCTTGGTATAGCCATCGCCAAATCGAGACCACGAGTCAAAGTCACTATGGTTGATGTAAATCCCTTGGCCGTAAAACTTGCTCGCGAAAACATAGAGAAGAATCAAGTCTCCAACGCTATAGCGCTTCGAAGTGATCTCTACTCTCAATTAGAGGGCAAAAAGTTCGACGCTATCTTTTCAAACCCACCTTTGGCTGCAGGCTATAAGACAATCTTTCCCATGATCGAGGGAGCCAAGCTCTACCTCAAAGAGAATGGTTTCTTGGTTCTTGTTTTGAGAAAGGGAACCAATGCGATCCCCAAGAAGATGAAAGAGGTATTCAATAACGTGTTCCTAATATCGAGAAAGAGTGGGTATAAGGTCTTCCTGTCCAAAAAACTCGAAAAATAACCTATAAACTAAGAATATCAAACCTGACCTGAGAAATTCGGAATTCCAGCAAAACTTATGAGTAACATTCTAATCACATAAACTCACCCGAAGTGGACAAAATCTAGGCCGAGGTCTCCTAGTCTGGTAGGGAGCAGTCGCGAAAGCGGCTCTAGCCTGGAGAGGCATCCCTGTTAGCCTGTGACTCGCAAGGGTCTCGGGGGTTCAAATCCCCCCCTCGGCGCCATAGAGCTTTTCAAGAAGAATGCCAAAGGTCACCAAGACTCAGTTTTTATAAAAATGGTGCCCAGAAAACCCACAGTTTCAACCATGGGACGAATGGGACTAAATATTCTTTTGTACATTGTATCTTTTTGTCTGGGTTGTTCTTAGCCTTCAAATATCGAATATATCCCAAAGCCGAGACAGGAGAGGCTGTTGAAGAGTAACTTGACCTCTCTATGTCGTCTCCAACCATCTCAGATCTCTCGAGATAAAAAAGTGCGAGAATACCCACGAGACCACATAGACGCAAGCCCGTCTGATGAAGTAGGAAACTCCCGCCTTAAACCGTGGATAGGACACCACCCTTCAAAATTATGAATGGTCTTTAAACATTACAATAACATGCCTGCCAATCTTTTTAATCCGATACGGATCGCGGTCTTATAAAAATGAATTTAAATAAAGCCCCCACTAATTTAACTTTATCGGCGGGAAGTCCCCTTCCATAATGGGATGATAGCC
>JBMFMY010000005.1:0-18000 GCA_049970435.1 Candidatus Methanomethylicaceae archaeon | reverse complement strand
AGGCCCAGCCGTCAGGCCTCATATCACCAGCGCACAGGCGCCTTAGGGGTAGCCCCTCCCCGCATCTGTGAAGATATGCGGCAAGAAGAGATTTATATATTTAGGCTATCATCCCCACCCTTACGGAAGGGGGCTTCCCACCGATAAAGTCGAAGAGCCTTCCTTAAGAGGAGGCAACAAGCCCCTCTACATAGACCTCGGCGTGGTAAACCTCGCCACAGTATGGCCTGAAGGACTGAAAAAGCCCACAGCCTTCTCCGGCGGAACCCTCCTATCTGACTGGTGGTACTGGACAAGGCGGATATCGAAAGAGCAGAGCAGAGTAGCCAAAATCAACAAGGCTAAAACGTCCAGAAAGATTAGGAGGCTCTACAGGATCCGTCAAAAAAGGTTTAGGTACGCAGTGAACGCCATGATAAAGACCATAGTTGAAGATGCCCACGAACTAGGCGTAACAGAAATAGTTCTGGGAAGATTGAAAGGCATAAGAAACAACAACTACAACCATAAAGCAAACGCCATGGTAAACAACTTCTGGTCCTTCGAGCACATCATAAGGTTCAAGGAGAAGGCTGAAGAATACGGAATAAAAGCAAAGAAAAAGAGCGAGCACAAGACATCGAGCGCATACCCATTCTGCAACTCTGAAAACATAAAAATTAAAGGGAGGCTCTTCAAGTGCCTAAACTGCCAACTCGAAGCCCATAGAGACGCCGTTGGCGTCCTAAACATAGGCTGCCTTCGCCTTGAAGGCAGCGTTAACGGGGTGGTGGCACACCCCTTGCTTCTAAGGTGGAACGGGATGAAGTGGGAGCCTAAAAGGGCAATGAACAACAGACCAATGATCTCCTTAGAAGCAAGAATCTCCCGGCTTTAGCCGTGGAGAGTGTCAAATTATTTGCCTTTGATATAAGTCAGGGTTTGAGCGAGCACACCGCACCTTACGACGCAATGATCTATGTTTTGGAGGGGAACGCAGAGGTCGCCATTTCCGGCAAGAGCCATACACTAGAGGAGGGGGAGTACATCGTGATGCCGGCCAATATCCCCCATTCTGTAAAGGCTTTGAGCAAGTTTAAGATGTTGTTGGTAATGATAAAGCCGTAGCGAAGTTAACGGGCTATTATTTCCAACATGACATAAAAAATCTATAAACAAATTCATTTAGACGAGCACATCTTGCATACCTCTCTCTTGAATAGTCCGAACCTCCGTATTTCTACCATGCAGTTTGGACAGACTTCCCGGTTGCAGTTTGGACACGTCTTGACATGAGCGGCACACAGTGTAGCCCCACACAAGGAGCAAATCAACCGATCGGATTTGCAGAGGGGTTTGCCACAAACGCTGCATTTTGATTGGGGCTCGAGAATGCAGAATATTTTGCCGCATGCCGAGCACTGCCAAGAATGAGCCTTACACACCTCTTTGCCGCATTCAGAGCATTTGACTGTGCAATCTTTACAGAAGATCTTTCCGCAGATCTCGCACTTGACCTGTTCTAGAGTGCACAACGTCCTTCCGCATCCAGAGCATTTTTGGATATGTGTGCTGTAGTGCTCCCTGCAGAACAAGTTCTTGCAGACATCACATTCCTTTACATGGTCTTTACAGTAAGTCTTGGTGCATTCGCTGCACCTTAGGACGCACTCCGCACAGAGCTTCTTGCCGCATGCACTGCAGACGTATGGTTTTTCGTCGATGCAGTAAACTTTTCCGCAGTTTGGGCAGGTCCATGCATGTTCTGCGCAGACTCCTCTGCCGCAGAGAGAGCAGATCTTTAAGTGCGCTTGACAGTAAAGCTCGCCGCACTTGAAACAGATCAAAGGACCCTCCAAAGACTCGATTGAAACTCCGCAGTCGGCACAGCTGCCGAAGACCCCCCTCCCGTTCACGGCGTTCCATTCGAACCTAAAGTCCCTGCTGTTTCCGTCGAAGTAGAGGCGGTAAATGGCCTCGATAATTGGAACCCATACGACTTGCATGACCTCCACTTCCACTTCGTCATGCTTTGGCTGAAATACTATGGTTTGCAGAGGGGTCTCGAGTAAAGATTCAACTTCACTCTCGACGCTGCTGATTTCTTCCCGCATCTGCCTATCCAGGCGATCCCCTTCCTTTCTGAGGGTGTCGATCTTAGCACCAAGCTCCATGATCCTCTTCTCAAGCCTCGCCAATCTTGCTTCCCTGGTTTGGATCTGCTCCGAGATCTTCAGAGTGGACCTCCCTTCTTTTTCGGCTCTATTTCTCTCTTTGTTTAGAGAGCGCAGCTCCTCCTTTATCCCATCAATCAGTTTGCTTAAACTTTCATATTCCTCCCTTGTTGCACTTATAGAGGACTCCACTTCTTTTATTCTCAACATGTAAGAGGATTTTATTTCTGATGACCTATCGTTCTTTATCTCGTCAATTTTTGATCTCAGCCTTTTTTTGTAATCCTCGAGCGACTCTCCAGGTTTGGAATATTCCCCCAGATCTTTGTGATAGTATATGTTCTGCGTTAGCTTCGATACGGCATAGGTCTTGAGTAGACCTTTGAGCCCTTCTATGCTGGATTCCTCAAACAGCAGAGAGGAGGGCAACTCATGCCTTCCATCTCTTGATGGGGAAAGCGAGTATCCTATGCTGACAACATCGTTTGCGGTCAGGCCGTATGCAGACTCGTGCCTCCAATCTATGACTGAGATAGAGGACTCTGCAGGAATAAGCCGCCTGAAGCGCTCCTTAAGCTCGATAGCGGGTGATTTTCGGAAAGAGTTCACAGTGGCTTCTGCAAACAATGCTGGCATGTAATGGAGGTCGGACTTTATGACTTCCGCGTGGTCCAAAGTTTTGTTCTCTTTGAGAGTCTCCAGTATTCTGCTCTCATCAACATTAACTGGCATATATGTGGCTGGGAGTGAGTGGGGCAGGGTTGGAGGGGCTCCTGGAGATCCGCGTATCTTAGTCAGGCGCTCCTTGAGGGCAACCATCCTCTTTCTCATCTTCTCCCGCTCTTCAGGAGAAACGAAATCCAGAGGATTGAAGCCTGGCGCACCGTGTCTTGTCTCCCTACACCTTACCTTAACGTGGAGCGGGACGCGCTCCACCACATCCCCTGTGATTATCGCCTCTCCAGGCTCAAGCCAGTTTATCTCATACGCCCATTCATTACTTAGTCCTCCGCTCTCTATGGCAATTCGCACATCGTTGGGGTCGGTGAGCTGGTGGATTATCCATGTTGCGGAGAGGCTCCGCACAGTCATGTCAAGGAGCTGCGGGCGCTGGGTCAGCACAATCAAGTTTGCCCCAAACTTTCTGCCCTCTTGAGCGAACCTCCTAACCACCTCCAGAGTATCCTTCACTAGAGGGTCTTTCTGCCTCGTCCGCCCAGCAAAGAGGTGTGCTTCATCCAAGACTATGTAGAACGGAGGGATCTGCATGACCATTATCGCTTCTAAGAGCTTATTGAGAACCTTCCCGACAATCGAATACTGTTTCTGTGTGGACAAGCCCCTGAGGTTTATTATTGTGCACTGCATTTGGGAGACGAGCTCCTCCGGTTTGGCACCATCGATGGCTGAGATGTCTATGTCGGCTCCAGGATTGAATATCACGTCGGCAAACTCAATTATCTGCTCGGAGTAGGACTTTGGCTCCACTTTGAACTCTTTCGAGGGCGACTCGGCGGGTACTTTGAGGCTTGAGTATTCTCCATGCGCATCGATGATTACGAGGGGCACCCCTTTTTTGATGAGCTCCTCTGCGATGATCCCCATAGTGTAGGACTTGCCCGCGCCTGGTTTCCCAACAATAAAAACTCTAGTGAGCTTTTTGACGGGGAGCCACACCATGAGGTCCCAGGCCTTTAATTTTCCAATATACAGCCCCTCTGCATCAGAAGTGACGATGCCGAGACCCCTTCTTATGGTTTCATCGGAGGCCATGTATACCTCTGAGCCAGGGGGGAAAGGGGTCTTGGGGGACGGTCCTACAACAATACACTCTGCCAACAGCTTATCTCCGCTTCTCTTGATCTCCTTGATGATTAGTAAAAACGACTTGCCCTCATGAAAAACTTCCACATAATCATTCCTTCCAAAACATTCATTCGTCATAACCATGGTAAATGAGTCTGTGCTCGTGGTTCCCTCGATCTTCCCTACGACGAGCTTATTTGAGGTCAACTCGAAAACCTCTTCTTAAGAGTATAAGCGTATGACTTAAAAAATGTTCGGAAGGCTTATGCTGAAAACGATTTGCGTCTGAAAGAGTAAATAGTACGAACTAAAATCATGGATAAAAATAAATACATAGTATTTTCATGAACGAAAAAGTTTATATAAAGTTCGAAAACAATTATTGGCGGTGCGAATGATGAGAAAAGTGATGATACTTGATACCACCCTGAGAGAGGGCGAGCAGACACCCGGCGTCTCTTTCAGTGTTGAGGAGAAGCTACAAATTGCAAGAAGCCTTGACGAGGCAGGAGTGGATATGATCGAGGCGGGGCATCCCACCGTTTCAAAAGATGTGGCAGAAGCCGTAAGGAGGATAGCCTCAGAGAGGCTCTCTGCAGAGATCTTGGCGCATAGCAGAGCAGTAATTTCTGATGTAGATGCCGCTTTGAAGTGTGATGTCCAAAGAGTTGCCATATTCCTAGGGGTGACCGAGCCCAAACTGAGATCCATGAAGATGACTAAAGAAGAAGCCATAGAGACTGTGGTCTCCTGTGTGGAGTATGCTAAGTCCCATGGTTTAAAGGTGAGGTTCACTGCTGAGGACGCAACAAGAGCGGATTACGATTACGTTGTCAAGATATGTAGGGAGGCGGTGAAGGCTGGGGCCGACAGGATAAGCATACCAGACACTGTGGGATCCATGACGCCAATTAGGATCAAGAACCTTTTTGAAAGACTGTCCAAGGACGTCAACGCAGAATTGGACGCCCACTGCCATAACGATCTGGGAATGGCAGTCGCTAATGCGCTGGCGGCGGTGGAGGGTGGTGCAACCGCAGTGCACACGACGGTAAACGGTCTTGGGGAGAGGGCAGGGATAACTGCACTTGAGCCCTTCGCCGTCGCCCTCAAAGTTATTTACGACATTGACACTGTTGAACTTGACAAACTGCCAGAGCTTTCTGCCATGGTTGAAAAATTCAGCGGAATACCAGTAGCACCCACACAGCCAATTGTTGGAGAGAACGCCTTCTCTCACAAAGGAGGCGTCCATGCTGCCGCAGTGCTCTTCGATCCAAGAACGTACGAGGCCTTTCCCCCTGCACTTGTAGGGAGGCAGAGGGAGATCGTGATCAGCAAGTACGCAGGGAGGATGGCGGTTGAGGACAGGTTGAAGAGGCTGGGCGTAGCTCTCTGCGAGGAGGAACTCATGAAGGTGCTCTCTGCGATAAAGGAGAGGGCCGAGATCAGAAGCTACAGGGATGTGGACCTTCTTGAACTTGCGGAAAAAGCAACAGGGAGAAGGCTCGAGGTTCAGGTACCAAAAAAGATTGAGGCGATAGTGATGGTCAAGTGCGAGTCCAACGTCTACACAACTTCTGTGGCTAGGAGGATCCTCTGGATTAAAGGGGTGGAGCGCGTATTAGAGGTCAGCGGCGACTTTGATATAGAGGTCCTGATAAATGTAGACTCTATAACGCAGATGAATGAGGTTCTTGAGAACATCAGGCTGATCAAAGGTGTCACCGGCACCAATACGAGAGTTGTTCTAAAGAAGTTCAACTCGACAATCAGCGGAAAGCCTGATGGCTGGTGACGTCCTCTCCACAGCTGAAGCCAGGATCTTCCAGCTTTTTCTTCGCTATAGGCTCCATCTGTCACCATCTGGCCCGTTTTGCTAGAAGCACACCATTTGGTGCGAGGTTCCAGGGTTCGCCCGAGTCTGGGGCTTTGTGCTTTCAGTTGCTGGTTTGGGGGCGTCACGCCTCCCCCATCCCATCACCTCGTTAACGCATGGGCTATTGCAGAGCCACCCTTTCTGGCTCAGAACATCCGATTTAAAGCTGAAACCTATTATGGGAATGGGGGATTTAAGTTTTGCCCATTCATCCCAGAATATAAGTTCTAGGTTTTCTGGGCATCCATTATATAAAAAAGTACAGATAAAGCTGGTAGTTCAAAGTTGATGTTAAAAAAGAGCTTGAGTAAAAAGTGGAGCCTTGGAACTCAAACCTAATTTAGTCAGTATTTCTATCAATACTCCTGCAAATATCTTATTATACCGTCAAAGATCTTTTTTCCGTCACCGTATTCGGCATCTCTTTTATCGGGCAACTGCCACCCAAAGAAAGCCCTCTCGGGATGAGGCATCATCCCCATGATGTTTCCTTTTCTGTTGCATATCCCTGCTATGTCATGGATCGATCCGTTTGGGTTGTATGGGTACCTCCCATTTGCAACCTCTCCCGATGGTAACGCGTACCTTAATAAGACGCATTCTTCCCTAACAAGTTCTTTCAGAGCTTCATCAGATGGCGTAATAAACCTCCCCTCACCATGTCCAACAGGCACCCTCAGGATCTCCCCTTCACTTAGCCCCATGGTGAACGGGGTTCCGCCTCTCTCCACTCTAAGGTACGTCCACCTGCACTCATACTTTGCAGATGCGTTGGTGGCAAGTGCAGCCTTAGGCACATCGGCGAACCCCCCGTCTGGCAATATGCCCGCCTCAATCATCACTTGGAAACCGTTGCAGATCCCCATAATGATCTTCTCTTCTTCAATGAACGCTTTGAGCTCTGATTTTATCTTGGCATGGACCTCCTTTCCCCAAATTGCTCCTGCCCTAACGTAATCACCGTAGGAAAAGCCCCCTGGAAAGACTAGTATCTGGTACTCTGAAAGCCCCCTCCTCACGATCTGCTTCATGTGAAGTATCTCTGTTTTTATTCCCAGCTCCTCAAGCACCATCTTCATCTCTAAGTCGCAGTTGGTCCCCCCGACTCTGGCTACGCATGCCTTCGCCTCGTCCAATTCCATCAGCTCCCCCTCCATGCCTTCCTAATCTCTGAGATACCGACCTCCCACATTGTCCCATCCATATCTATAATCCTGAAGGTCTTTCCCCCTACGGTTCCGATTTTTCCGTGCGGCACTCCCCGAAAGACTTCTTCGAACTTGCAGACCTCTTCTCTCTTTACTTCTACAATAAATCTTGATGTAGACTCTGAGAAGAGCCTCACGTCGGATCTTTTCACTTTGGATGGTATATTCTGAACGTTAAGCCACAGACCAAAGTCTGAGGCTATTGTCATCTCTGCTACCGCGACCCCTATCCCCCCCTCCGAGACATCGTGACATGCCATCACCAAACCCGAATCTATTGCCATTGTGAGAGCCTGTATCGTCTTCCTTGAGATCTCGGCATCGACCTTTGGGCATTCCCCTCCCACAACGCCCTTTCTTCTAAGG
Source organism: Candidatus Methanomethylicaceae archaeon (assembly GCA_049970435.1). Lineage (GTDB taxonomy): Archaea > Thermoproteota > Methanomethylicia > Methanomethylicales > Methanomethylicaceae > JBMFMY01. Next base: position 10,588 of record JBMFMY010000005.1, on the reverse strand, counting down.
TAGGCCGAACCAGCAAGCTCATCCCTTGTCAGCCCGACAATGTAGAGCGGGTCCCCTTCCCTCTTTAGCTGGACTGTGACTGCCTTCCTGACGTCTGGTAAAATCCCTATCCCTGTTATAAGCAGTGTGGGCCTCACAGGTCCAAGGGGTGATTCGTTGTAGAGGCTGTCCTTCCCAGATATGAAAGGAGCGTCGAGAGCCTTTGCGAAGTCATAACATGCCTCAACGGCCCTGACCAAACTCCCCATCCTGTCCTCCCTTTCGGGGTTACCCCAGACAAAATTGTCCAAGAGGGCGACCCTCCTCCCACCTACTGATGTGTTGTTTCTGATGGCTTCCTCTATGGAAGCAGCCGCCATCCAGTAAGGGTCGGGATAGAATGGGTTCATTCCGCACGAGATCACAACTCCCATCCAGGAGTCCCTGAGTGGCTTAATCACAGCTGCGTCGTTTGGTCCCCCAAAGTCTCCCTGCAATGGCTTCACTGCTGTGCAGCCTCTAACCTCGTGATCGTAAGTCCTGATAACATCCTCCCTGCTCTTCACGTTGGAGTCGGATAGGAGGCCTAACAGCTCCTCAATTAGGTCTCGGGACTCCGGCAGATGGTATGTGGTTGGAATATACTCAACTTTTATCGCCTTTCTGGTCACCTTAGGAGGGTTGTAGAGGAACTCCAGCTCAAGATCGCAAACGATCCTGTCCTTGTATTTGACTCTGAGCATGCCGCTGGCATTGAAACTGCCCAGAACGCACGCCTCGACGTCCTCATCATCGAATATCTTCAACACCTCATCCAGGTTGCGCTCTGGGACAGAGACAAGCATCCTCTCCTGGGACTCCGAGATCCAAATCTCCCAAGGAGCCAGATCTGGTTCTTTCAGGTGCACAACATCGAGGTTTACCTCTATGCCCAATCCTGATCTGTTGGCCATCTCGCCGATGGCGCACGAGATCCCCCCGCCCCCCAGATCTGTTATGCCTGACGCGAGCCTCTCGTCCCTTATGGAGATTATCGCCCTTCTGAGCCTCTCTTGGACGAGTGGGTTAGGTATCTGGACAGCTGGTCTGAGTCTGTCGGTATCCTCTATTAAGTCTGTGGATGCGAATGTGACACCGTGTATACCGTCCCTGCCGGTCCTGCCGCCAGCAAGAACTGCGTAGTCTCCCTCCCTTGTATTCTTGACGTAGAGCTCCTTTGGCAGTATCCCGACGCAGCCGCAGTATACGACAGGGTTCCCCACATACCCCAAGTCGAAGAATATGGACCCTGCAACAGTTGGTATTCCCATGTTGTTGCCGTAGCTTCCTATACCTGCGACAACTCCCTTGTAGATGTATTTAGGGTGTTTTATGCCAGGTGTTAGCCTCTCGTAGGGGAGGTCTAAAGGTCCGAAGCACAGCACATCGGTGTTGGCTATGGGCTCCCCCCACACTCCCAAAATGTCCCTTATGACGCCGCCTACTCCTGTGGCGGCCCCACCGAACGGCTCTACTGCTGAGGGGTGGTTGTGGGTCTCAACCTTTGCAGCCACGAGATAGCCTCTGTCAAACTCAATAAGCCCGGCGTTGTCTTCAAAGACTGAGTAGCACCAAGGCTTGTTGAGCTCCTCTGTTGCCCTCATTATGTACTCCTTTAAAAGCCCGTTAATCCTCCGATCACCCATTTCGACGGTGCCCTTGAAGGTCTTGTGGATGCAGTGCTCAGACCATGTCTGACCGAAAGTCTGAAGCTCGACGTCCGTGAGCGGCCTTTGGTACCTCTCCTTCAGAGCCCTCATCTCGCCAAGGCTGAGTGCTAGCCCCATGGTCTGGCTTATCTCCAGCAGATCCTTATCTTCTGCCTTTGAGAGGTCTAACTCAAAAAGCTGGAGCCCTTCGACCCTTCTAACCAGCTCCTCCCTCACCCGAAAGCACCTCTATAACGAAGTCGTCCTTGGTCGGATTTGCCAGAAGCTTCCTGCACATCTCCTGCGCCCGCCTAATTGCCTCCTTCTTATCGCTTACATCTATCTCAACGGTGTATACCTTACTGACCCTTACCTCACCAACAGGGAAGCCGAGCTCCCTCAGAGATTTGGCTGTAACGTCTCCCTCGGGGTCAAAATGTCCCCTCTTCAGCTTCACCTCGATCCTCAAAATCATGCTCTCTTTAGCCCCCTCTTCTCAATCAACCTCGCCATCAGTTCAGGGTACTTCAATGACAGGATCTCCACTGCAAGAATCGCGGCATTCTTGGCGTTATCCACACCCACAGTCGCGACAGGCACTCCTGGGGGCATCTGCGCCATGGACAAAAAGGCGTCCAACCCCTCAAGCTTGACGTTCAGCGGAACACCTATCACAGGCCTAACGGTCTTAGACGCTATGACCCCTGGCAGCGCTGCAGAGAGCCCCGCCATCGCTATGAAGACCTCTGCGTCAGTCGACTTTACAAATGAATCCAACTCGTCGGGGTTCCTGTGGGCCGAGATTACCCTGTAATCCACATCCACTCCAAAATCCCTCAGGATCGCAACCGCCTCGTCCCCTGATTTTGCATCAGATTTGCTACCTATTATCACCGCAACCTTTGGCATTTTAACCCTCTCCATATTCTATGCAGCCCTCAGCGAAATGAGCCAACCTCTCAGCCTCTCTCCTCGCAGTTTTGAGATCTTCACTAAAGGCAACGGCAAGCCCCATCCTCCTCCCCGCATATGCCGATGGCTTCCCAAAGTACCAGAAATCACTCCCAGTCTTCATGAAATTGTTGATCCTGCTGAGGTCTATGCCGACAACCTTCCTCTCACCCTCGATAAAATCAGGTGCCAGAACCACATGTGCAACACCGTAAACCCCCCGCCTCGATATCTCCATGGAAGCCTGGCTCACCTGAAGGCCAAGCGTCGAGGTCAGCTGCAACCCTCCTTCATCCATATTCAGCATCCATCTCGTTATCAGCCCGGTGTCATGGGGGCGGTTCGCCACCTCGTTGTTGTAGACCTTATCGCCGATGACGAACTGCTCCACCGCGTATATACCTATCCCCCCGAGAAAATCAGCTATCCTCGTTGCACACTCCCTACACTTCTCTGTAGCCAAGGGAGAGATTGTCGCCGGAAGCCAGCTCTCATGATATGTTGCGCCTGGCCTCCTGTGCTCGATGGGTGGAAGGAAGGAGTTCACTATCTTCCCTTTTTCGTTGAAATGCCGGACGACTATCTGAGTTATCTCAGTGCCCTCTTCCTTCAACTCTGGCAGGAACCTCTCAACGATCACCTCCTCCCCTATCCCCCTGGCATGCCTCCTCGCGTGGGCATATGCCCTCCTCAGCCCTTCAGGATCCCTGACTATGGAGGTCCCGTGACCGCTCGAGGTCATGACAGGCTTGACTATCACCGGAAGCCCGAACTCCGCCGCTATCCTATGGATCTCCTCGTCGCTCTTTGCATATGCCCAATCCAAACGCTCGAGTCTAAGCATGTCGAACATCATCTTCGTCGCATGCCTGTCCATGCAAACCAGAGGTCCATAAGGTGTCGACATCACCCTATATCCGTCCTCCATGCCAAGCCTGAAAGTTCTCTCAGTGTCTATCATCTCGACCTCCAGGTATATGGCGTGGGGCTCCTCCGGGTCAGGCAAATACTTCCTGATATACTTCTCTAACATGTCTCCATCCTTCATGTCGAAGACCTCATAGTAGTCCGAGGCATCTTGTGCCGGAAATCCATTGTACCTGTCAAATGCGACCGTTCTGATCCCTCCTGGCAGCCCCCCATAAACCCTCCTCGCTGCCGTCACCGCAAGGTCTCCAAGTTCCCCTCCTCCAACTGATATGAAGGTTATGGGTCTCTCCCGCCTCAACCCTCCCAATGGTGCTAGCCTCCCCTCGAACTCCTTCCTGAAACCCTCAATATTCTTTAAGAGTTCTTCCCTTTCCCGCTCACTCAACTTCTTGACCATACTATCCAACCTCCACCAATCCCTTTCCAGGAATCCACATCATCCTCTTTCCCAACAGTCCCTTCCTCTCCCTGTATTGGTATATCTCTCGAGCCATGTTAGCCAGCGCGATCCTTCTCTCCATGAACTTCTCGGAGCCAATGTCACTCCTGTGGAAGACCCTCCACCCATCCTCCAACGAGATCTTCCCGCACAACCCCTCGGCTACTGAACTTGCCTCTGGTATGCTGTTCCCGGTTCCTACACACTCCACCACCCTAGAACCGCCCGTCAAAACAGTCCCGTCATTCAGGTCGGCAGACGCCCAAAGGATCCCTTCTGAATCCCCAGCAACCTTCACGGGGTGCCCTTTTGCAAGGTCCCTCCTGTTGGGATAGCCCTCCGGACATACAGCCTTCACAACCACCGCCCTGACATCAAACTCAGCCTTGACAGTGTTTAGCCTCTCTTCGATTATAGCCTCGCATATCTCAACGAGGTCTGTCTTGAGCACCGCCAATACATTCCCCGCCTCAGGATCTCCGAGTCTCGAGTACATCTCTATGACCGTCGGTCCCCAAACAGAGGTCAGCATCATCTGACCTGCTACTACACCGTGGTACTTTTTCCCAGTCTCTCTCTGTATGGCATCTATCATCATCTTCACTATCTCTGCAGACCTCTTGTACTCTTCCTCAGTGAGTATGCTCCTTTCGTCGTCGATTCCATACCTCAAATTCATTCCGCAAGAGACAGATCCCATCCCACCAGTCTCCATGCCTAGGTCCCCATCGAAGGCATGCTTGTTGTCCTGAACTGCCGGCATAGGGATTATGCTCCTGCCGTCGGTGAAGCAGTGGAGCGTGTACTCTGGACCCCACACCCTCTCCTCTATCAGTAGCCGGTACTCTGTGTCTTCATAGTCCTTCATGTACTCCTTAACTATTGACTCGGCATGCTCCCTCTTCACTCTCCTCTTGTCGTCTTGTAGGTAAACCTGGAAGTCCTCTATGACTTTCACACCTTTTCCTCCTGCCTGCCTCGCAGGCTTCAGTGCGATGCTGTCTGCATACTCCTCGATATAAGGGACCGCCTCCTCGTATGTCTTGAACTTCTTGTACCAGAGCCTGCCTGGTATCTTGTACTTCCACTGCAAGTCCCTCATGCTGGCCTTCGACATCTCCAGCTCGGAGACCGCTCTGTTAGCTCCGATACAGGGGATCCCCTTCTCCTCAAGCCTGTCTGGGACCCCGTGAAAGTTCGGCTCCTCGGGACCAACAAAGACGAAGTCTGCACCAACACTCTCCGCCAATCTCGCGACATTCTCCGGGTCATTGATGTCTCCCCTGAAGTACTCCCCTCCGCTTCTGTCCACCAACCTCTTGATACCTGGATTAATCATCTCTGACACACAGTAAAGCTTAGGTTCTCTCATGCTTCTTGCGAGTGAGAGCGCGATGGCGTGCTCCCTTCCAGCCCCACCTACAAGTAAAACCTTCATCATCACACCTCCGGATACCTACCATTGAAACATCCCAAGCAAAGATCATTGAACTTGACCCCAGTCGCCTCAACAAACCCCTCTATGCTCAGGTACCTGAATGAGTCCGCGCCCACGACTGCCGCTATCTTCTCTTCAGGGAGGTGCCTGCCTATTAGCTCATCCTCGGGCGGAACCTCCACGCCAAATGGGCAGTGTGATACTATGTGAGGGCTACCTATCCTCACATGGATCTCCTTAGCACCCTTCTCCTTAATGAGGTAGACTATATTTGCGAGCGTGTTGCCCCTCACCACACTGTCATCAATGAGTACGACCCTTCTGCCCCTGACAGCCTCGCTTATGACGTTCAGCTTGAGCTGGACGCCTTTGAGCCTCTCTATCTGGTTTGGCTTCATGGCGCTTCTGACCCTTCTGCCAGTGAGCTCAAAACCCTTCTCCACAGGGATGCCGGTGGTATTAGAGTAAGCCATGGCAAATGGTATTGCAGTCTCAGGCACACCTATCACTACATCCGCATCAATGCCGCCTTCTTCAGCCAATATCTCTCCTATCCTCCTCCTGACCCTGTAGACAGGGACTTCATTTATGTACGAGTCCGGCCTTGCAAGGTAAACATACTCGAAACTGCAGTACGCCCTCCTGCCGCTGTTTCTCACTCTTTCAGAGTGCGCCGAGAGCGGGGTGAAGACCCTAACCTCTCCCGGCTCTATATTCTCAGCCGGGCTGATGGGAACGCGCTCACCTATTATGTCCATGACGCATGTCTCAGAGGCTACTATTCCTCCCTCGAACCCAATCTTTCCGAGGACCAGCGGCTTCACCCCCAGTTCCCCCCTCCCAGCAACCATCTCGAGCTTTTCTGTCATGGCAATGTACGAGAACCCTCCCTTACACCTCGTGAAGAACTCTTGGATCTCCTCGATACCTTGGCCCCTGAATGCCCTCCTCAGGTTTCCCTCGTAGCTCAGCGTGTGGTCCCAATGGTAGCCCTCTATTCTGAGGATCTTTCCGTCTATGGCTAAAGAAACATCTTCGCTCAGTCTTATGGGCTGAACCTCTCCCTCAGATGCTTGATAGGGAGAGACTGCACCAACGCATATGTGCCCAGATGCATGGTTGTTCACGAGAACTTGGTCAACAAGCCCCTCCCCCTCGACCTTCCTTCTGGATCTCCCAAATACCTCCAAACCTGCGGTCTCCTGCCCTCTGTGCTGTAGCGCCATCAAGCCGTAAACACCAAAGTTATAGACGTTCCACCTCTCGTCGAAGAGGTATATGCCAAGTATCCCTGCCATCTCTCACACCTCCGCCCTCTCGTATATCCTGTTCCTGTCCATCACTCCCAACTTCAACTTCGCCCTGTCCGCGATCTTCTGAGCAAGCTCCGTCGGATAATATCCAGTCGTACATGCCATGCAGAGATCCTCCCTCCGCATTCCGGTTGCCTCAACGAAGTCTTGAAGCGTTTGATAGCACACAGCATCTGCTCCGATCGCCTTGGCTATCCCGACCTCGTCGTAGAAGAACCCTATAAGCTCTGAGAAGGTCGCCATATCTATGCCGTAGAAGCATGGGTGAGTTATCCTTGGGAAGGTCACAAACACATATATCTTATCAGCCCCACCCTCCCTTAGCTTCCTTATTACGGTCTTTGTGGTATCGCCCCTGACTATACTGTCCTCCACTACTATGACATTCTTTCCTTGGAGGTCACCGCTAAGGACGTTAATCTTTCGGTCTATGGTAGAGACCCTCTCATTGGGATCCATGATGAATGCTCTCTGAGTCACGAACCTATGCCTCCTAAGCATCCTCTCCCACCTTACCCCGGTCTCCTCGTGGAGTCCGTAGGCGGCGTCCTCCGCCGTCTCAGGTATCGAGATTATCATATCCGCTTTCTTAACAAACTCCTGGTATCTCTTCCCTAACCTCCTCCCCAGCTCCTCCCTCACCCTGTACACAAACCTGCCGTTTATCATGGAGTCTGGCCTCATGAAGTAAGAGAACTCGAAACCGCAGAACGCTCTCCTTCCCTTCTTTACGACCTTAACCCTCTCAAGGGAGTCTCCCCTGAAGATCAAAGCCTCTCCTGGCTCCACCTCTCCAAACACTCTGACTTCGTTGATGTTGAGCCCGACGCTCTCAGAAGAGACCGCGATCAGAGAGCCGTTACCACCGTAGAGTAGCGGTCTCATGCCAAGAGGGTCCCTGAAGGCGAACATATTCCCGCTGGAGTCCAGACCTACAACCGAATAGGCCCCTTCCACGTTATCCATGCAAGCATGTATCCCCTCGACGAGATCATTATCACACTTCTCCAGCAGGTACCTACATAGCAGTTCTGTGTCTGAGGTGGTCCTCAATTTTATCCCTTTTCCGATTATCTCTTCTTTGAGCCACCCAACATTCACAAGGTTCCCGTTGTAAGCGATGCCTATCCTCTCCCTCCCTTTCGAAGAGACTATAGGTTGGGCATCCTTCAGGTGAGAGTAGAGATCCCTCTTCCCCGATGTGCCGTACCTGACATGAGCGATACCAAAACTCCCTGGGAGGAGTATCTTCCACCTCCAAAACTCCTCCCTCTCTATCCTCGGCACCAGGCCGAGATCCACGTACCTTCTGAAACCTTCAGAAAATGTCAGAAAGCCGTAGGACTCGTGCCCCCTGTGGTTCTGTGCCACGATCCCCCAGTACAGCTTCGAGAAAACCTCGTCCCCGTCGAGGCACTTAGCAGCGTAGACTCCGCACTTCTCTCTGACCATTTATCCACATCTCTTTGATATGAACGTGTATATAAAATGATTAGTTTTTAAACATTTTTGACCAATTTATTTAAAACTTCATCGACGGAGAGAAGGCCCAGTGCCTCGATCCTCTCCCCCTCCACCAAGACCCTATAGGCGCCTATACACCTCTTCTCGACCTCTCTCACGACAGCTGGCGGAAGTGTCGGCGCGTTACCATCACCAGAAAATCCCATCCTTCTGAGACACTCCCTCAGAAACTCTTTGTCTAGGCAGTGCCCCTCTTGCCCCTCTCCAACCCTGTAATACCTAGAGGCCCATATTCTGGCAGAATCGTGCGTGGGTGGTTCATCGATCTGTATAAGCTCTTCCCCAACTCGCCCGAACTCCAGCTTAAAATCAGGTATTATCAGTCCTCTAGCCTTTGCCTCCTTTTCATAGAACTCGTAAAGTTTCAAGGAAGCCTCCTCGAGGACGTCCCACGTTTCTTTTTCAACAAGACCTCGCTCTATGGCATACTGCTTTGTGATCGCCTCGTCGTGGCCAGTGTCGGCCTTAGTTGTGGGCGTTATTATTGGGGACGGGAGCTCCTCAGCCTTCCTTAGCCCCGACGGGAGCTTTATCCCGTAGAGCTCCCTCTTCCCCTCTCTGTACTCCCTCCAAAGCGAACCGTAGAGGTACTTCCTCACAACCCACTCGATGCCTATCCTCTTGGCTTTTTTCACTCTGAGAGTTCTGCTGTCTACCACCGCGACCAGATGGTTCGGGAAGACTTTTCTGCTTCTCTCCATCCAAAATACCGATAGTTTCTGTAGGTACTCGCCCTTGTGGGGTATCAGGGTTGGTAGTACGACATCAAAAGCCGAGACTCTGTCCGTATGGTATATCAAAAGTTCGTCGCCCAAATCGTATACGTCCCTCACCTTCCCTCTCTTCAGCTTCCCTACTCGGAGGTCGGAGAACCTTACGACCTCAACAACTTCTCCGGTGAGAGGATCCTCGACATGCAATCTTTATACACCGACATTAAAATATTCCACATGATATATAACCATTTTTTAAATGTTTAAATAAAAAAATCAAAGGAGGGATTTCAGATCACTTATACTCCTCAAGACAATGTCTGGAGAGATCCCTCTCCTCTTCGATTCTTGCCCAGTGGAGACAAGTATCGTGTATATCCCTGCGACCTTTCCAGCCCTCACATCGATGTCGATCCGATCTCCAACAATAACCAAATCCTCTCTACTTAGTCCCATCCGCTCCATTGCAATCTCCATTATATGCTTTGAGGGTTTTCCTACGATGATTGGTCTTTTACCTGTTGCTATCCTTATGGCACCAACGATCGAACCCGCCCCTGGGAGATAGCCCTCCTCCACAGGCAGGTTCGGGTCCGCATTTGTGGCGATGAATCTTGCTCCTTTCTGAATGGCTGTACAGGCGGCCGCCATCTTACCATAGGTGAAATCCCTGTCGAGGCCGCACACGACGTACTCGGCTTCCTTTGCCTCCTCCTCCTTTACCAGCTCAAATCCCTCCCCAATCAATGCCTCCCTAAGCGCCCGCTCCCCGACTACGAAACAAAAACCCCTCTCAAACCTTCGCATGTAGGTCGCTGTGGCTGTTGCAGACGTGAGTATCTCAGAAGGACTAGCCTCTATTCCAAGTCTTCTTAGTTTCGAAGCGTATTCCTCAGGAGTTTTTGTCGAGTTGTTGGTGAGAAACAATATCTTCCGGCCTCTCTCCCTCAGTGCTCTTATTGCAGAGTCTGCCCCTTCTATCAGCTTATCCCCTCTGTAAACACATCCGTCCAAATCTATCAAGAATCCCTTGAAGTTCATTAAATTTTCACCGATAGGTGTTATCTCTTCAACGGGATCCGGATGGTGAAGGTAGTCCCCTTCCCGACCTCGCTCTCCACCGAGATTTTGCCTCCATGTGCCTCAACAATGCGCTTAACATTGAAGAGTCCAAACCCGGTACCTTTTGCCTTGGTAGTGAAGAATGGCTTAAAGAGGTTGTCCATTACTTCCTTTGGCATTCCCATGCCAGTGTCTCTTATGGTCACACATACCTCCGAGTCTGATTTTAAGGTTTCTATTGTGAGTCTCCCACCCCGCGGCATTGCGTGAACCGCATTCTCGATTATGTTTACAAGTACCCTCTTCATCAAATATGGATCCAGCTCAACCTCACCCGTACCATCGATAATATCAACCTCAATGTTTTTTGGTATGGAAACTGATTGGGTGCTCTCCTGGATGAGAGTTCTCAAATCAACGCTTCTGAGATCTGGTTTTATGGGCTTCGAGAGTTCTTGCATGTTCGAGAGGATCATATTTATGTACTCTATCTGCTTCTCAATCCTGCTTAGGCTATCCAACACCCCCAAATTCTTGAGCTCTTCAACTAC
>JBMFMY010000004.1:0-19164 GCA_049970435.1 Candidatus Methanomethylicaceae archaeon | reverse complement strand
CTGAAACGGATGTATCCCCAAGCGCTGAAGGGACTTTGTGCAAGAACCTCCCGACTTCAGTCGTAGAGAGTGTCAAGATCTAATATAAATCTATTGTTAAAAGCGATAAAACTTAGAACTCATTTGCTTCTCTTACTTGACACGTATCTCCACAATATCACCGTCCGCGAGTTCGTGTTCTCCACCAACCCGCTCTCCATTGTAATTCACAGATCTTCCCCATACCTTTGCATATTTGAAGTTCTTGTAAAGTTGGGAATGAACTATCTTCGCTATGTCAAAAACCTTCGTCCCAATGGGAACAATGATTGGTCTATCAGCCCTGCCCCCTCCCGGCTCCTTCGTATAAACCCTCATGATACCGAGCGTCCTGAATAGCTGCACTCCAAGCTGGTTTATCCCCTCCCCTGTTAAGGTCGAGATTCCAAGCGCTTCCCTTCCAGTAACTTTCTTAAACTCTTCAACTGCATTTGGGTAGAGGTCGACTTTGTTTATTACAACCAAGGAAGGTTTGTAAATTTTCGTCTGCTCCAATGCCTCCTCAAAATCGCTTAACCCAACGTCCCCCCAAACCTTCACAGAAGCATTTCTAACACCATTCTCTCTGAGTAACTTCTTCACGTCCTCAACATTGCAGTTCATTTTTCCCATACACATGATCTGGATCCCGCCCCCATTTGTGATCTCGATCTCAACCCTGTTTGTCTTCTTATCAATGATTATGCCCGCCTCCGTCAGTTCCTTCATTATTTTAGAGAATTGATTCGGAGCGTCCCCGCCGTCCAAGACAAACAATAAACCATCTGCATTCCTTGCTAGACTTAAAACCTGTGCACCCCACGCTCCCCCTTCCATACCTTCATAGATCGCTGGCGTATCGACTAACTGGAACTGGATGTCTTCGTATTTCATCATACCCGGAACCGGTTCTTTGGTCGTGAATTGGTGATCCGATACCTCAGTTTTTGCGTTTGTGACACGCATCAAAAGTGAGCTCTTGCCAGACCCTGTCATCCCCAGCATTACTACCTGTGCGGCACCCTCTTTTTTTATCGCGAACCCTCCACCTCCGCCCCCGACCTTTCTCTTTTTCTGCTCTTCCAGCTCAGCCTTTAGTTGTGCCAACCTTCTTCTCAAGTATCCCCTCATCTTCTCGTTTCCTTTATGTTCAGGGATTGATGATATGAACTCCTGAAGGTATTTGATCTTCTCAGGAAGTGTTTTGGCCTCTATATACCTCCTCTCTGCTGCCTTTGCCTGAGGTGGGAGGTTGGCTGGCATAACTATCCGAAAATAAGCTCAAGAAACTAAATATTAATTGTTTGCCTTCTTAATACTGTTTCCCTTCTTGAGCACTGCCACCATTCTCGCAATTCTCACGACTCTGTCCGCCAGCTTAGTGGCGTTCTCCTCAAAGAGATAAACGTTCGGCTCTATGCCAAACCCGCCCTCATCTATAATCGCATCGAACCAGCTCTCTCCTCTCTTCGCCAATTCGCCTATGAAGTTGATTATTTCATCCTCTCCCTCTTTGTATGACGGGTCCCTTTTGAGAGTAAAGTACTTGAGATTCAGTTTGTCGAGTACAGCAATCACATCTGGATCACACTTTATATTCATTGCCGCCCTAATCGCAGGATTGGCCTTCATAGCGGCAAGTAAGACTTTTCCAAGGTGTCCTGAGACCCCAAACTCAGGGTCCATCAAGGCCTTTGCCTTACCTCTGAACCGCACTATCCTCCCCGGTACACCGGCTATGTCAGATATGGTCTTTGCGTCCTTTATCCCCATCACAATATTGGAAAAGACCTCTGGTAGAAGTATTGGAAAGTCTTGGCAAGTCTCAATCGCATCAACAGCAGATCTTACCTCTCTCAAGATCCGCCTTCTCACATCTGAAATGTCCTCCAAGCTCATGTGCAGTTGCATGCAAATCGCACACTTTTCATCCTCGAGCTCATGAACCTTTATTTTATGTGCGTGGCAGATCGTACCGCCCCTTCTCAGACTCAGACAGATCTTACAGATGTGCCCTATCAGATCGGTATAAGTCAACCTCTTCATGTTTATCTCAGAGGTGATACTCTTTGCAAGCGCCGAGAGTTCCTCCACTTGAAACGGTGGGAGAATAACCTCATTTTCATCCTGTGCCAAATATCCACTCACTGCGGCCTGTGTGACTCCCAACTTTCTTGCTATCCTTGTCTGCGTCCAACCGTAGGTCTCTGACAACTCTTTCGCGATTAAAACCCTGAGCGCTGGGAGAAGAACTCTTACAGTGATCTCGCAAGGCGGGTTCAAAGCTCGCCCTCCATTATAAAGATATTATTATAACCTTTATATTGCATACTTATAAAAGTGATTAAAGATCTATTATAGTTTGTGGTGGATGTATTGAGATCTAAAATACCGTCCGTTCTAACCATTGCCGGATCAGACTCTGGTGGAGGAGCCGGCATACAGGCAGACCTGAAGGCCTTTGCATCCATAGGAGTTCACGGTCTAGTTGCCCTAACCGCAGTCACCGCGCAGAACACCACTGGAGTCATCGGCGTTCATGAACTTCCTCCCGAGATGGTCCGCCTACAGATAGAGGCTGTGGTATATGATATCGGTATTGATTTCGCAAAGACTGGGATGCTCTCCTCATCTCCCATAATTAGGGAAGTCGCAAAGTCTATCAAGAGATTCGGATTGAGGACGGTAGTGGATCCGGTGATGGTTGCAAAATCTGGCGCGCCCCTCCTCAAAAGCGAAGCAGTAACTTCTCTTAAAGAAGAATTGATCCCTTTAGCTGAGGTCGTCACTCCCAATGTTGACGAAGCCGAGGTTCTGACTGGAATGAAAATACTCACGGTTGAAGACTCAATAAAGGCTGGAAAATCCCTGCTCACCCTAGGTCCAAAAGCTGTGGTTGTCAAGGGCGGGCACCTCAAAGGTGATGCCGTAGATGTACTTTGCATGAGTGATGGCTCAATCAAGGAGTTTTGCTCCGAAAGAATAGACTCCTCCACTACCCACGGTACCGGGTGCACGTTCTCCTCCGCAATAGCCGCCTACCTTGCACTTGGACTCTCTGTCGAGGATGCAGTTAAAAAAGCCAAGAACTTCGTCCTGAATGCGATCCTTTATGGTCTAAAAATAGGCAAAGGAGTCGGTCCAGTGGATCCGATGAGCAACCTTAGGATTGATGCTGAAAGGTATCGCGTGATGGCAAGAATGCACGACGCGCTGGGCATACTAGAGTCATCAGAACAACTCGCACAACTGACGCCAGAGTGTCAGATAAACCTCGTAATGGCGCTACCTTATCCATATGCAAGGAGTGTTGAGAATGTTTGCGGAATACCTGGTAGGATTACAAACATTGGTGGGAGGCTTAAGGCTGCATCCTGTCCAACATTTGGGGCATCCAAACACGTTGCTAATGTTGTGCTCAATGTAATGGAACATGATCCGACCATAAGATCCGCAATGAACATCCGTTACTCTAAAGAGATAATCTCTGCCTGTGAGAGGTTGGGGTTCGTGGTTGGCTACTACGACCGAACCAAAGAACCTCCAGAGATAAAGGAAAAAGAGGGTGCTACTATCCCGTGGGGCGTAAAGGAAGCCATAAAGTCTGCAGGCAAAGTGCCCGATATAATATACCATACAGGGGATCATGGGAAGGAACCAATGGTTGTAATTCTTGGCAGAGATCCCGTGGAAGTAGTCATGCGTGCTCTAAAGCTATCAAAATCTCTTTAGAGTACCCAACCTTCCAACTTGATAACTTGCCTGGAGATCTGGTCAAACACTCCACTCCTCACACTCTCCAAGAAAGATGTCATCTTGAATACTGGCACAACAAGCACTCCTCCGTATTCTCTTACTACCTCCTCGTAAAGCGTCACAAGGATTGGTATCACGATCACAGTTTTCCAACCTCTCAGATCAAACTCTCTGAATTCTTGCAACTTGTCCAAGAACTCCAAACTCCTGTTCAGATGCCTCGATGCAGACAATTTAAGACCTGAGGCTTTCCCCACTCTCAGATCCCACTTTTTGCAGTCAACTAGTATTATTCTCGGATTCTCCAGGGCAATAACGTCTACCTCGTACCTCTTTTTTCTCGAAGAGAACCTGAAGTTCTTAATCGTTAAAAATCCTGCCTCTCTCATTATGGCTGAGGTGAGCTCCTCGAAGTCCCTCCACTCTGTCCTCCTCAAGATCTCCTCTAGGGATTCGCCTTGCTTTAGCCTCTCTTCCAAATCCATCAATGATAAAGTCATACCAAACTCCTACCAAAAAGAACAGCAGGCGGTATTCTGGCTACTGGCGGAAGAGCAAGTTTGTGAGCGTTATCCCTTATCCTATTCAACACGGTTTCCACTTTGTGCCTCTTATCCTCGCCAAGTATTTCAACAATTCTATTCAACTCATATCCTAGGTCTAGGTGATAATACAGTATCGCGTCTATCTCGTCATAGCCCATGCCGAGCTCTTCCCTTATTGAATGTCCGGGCCACAGTCTAGGGCTGCTCTCCTTTTCTGTTATCTCCTCAGGGATACTCATGTGCTTCGCAAGTAGCCTAACCTGCGTCTTGTACAAACCTCCTATCGGCAATATGTCCACGCCGCCGTCACCATACTTGGTGAAATATCCGATGGTAAGTTCACTTCTATCCCCGCTTCCAACAACAATTCTCTTTTCAACATTCGCAAAATAATAGAGCAAGGTCATTCTTATCCTTGCCTTAAGGTTTCCTTCTGCCAACCTTTCACCAAACCTTCCAACATGCTCAAGAAAGCTTTCAACGATCTCAGTTATTTCTATGGTCTTGTAATTAAGACCAAAGATCTCCACAATTCTCATGGCATCCTCAAGATCGACTTTGGGAGTAGAACCACTTTCTGGCATTATCAGGGCCAAAACCCTTTCCCTTCCAAGCGCTTTCACTAACAGCGCTGCGGTTGTTGAGGAATCCAACCCACCGCTGAGCCCAAAAACCGCTCCTCGATTTCCAACCTCTCTTCGTATAAAATCAATTATGAGTTTCTCGGCTCCCTCCACATCCAACGTTCTTAGCGCCTCAACTACCATATGTCCCCTCCCTTATCTCTCGTCGCGTCATATAAAAGCTTAAATTTCATACTCCCTCAATATGGTAACAGGTAGAGCTTTTATGGCAACAAAAGATCAAATGATGGGTGCTGGGATACTTGCAGTCTCGATCATTTTGATAATTATTTACATCTACTGGTTATTCTTCTCACCCTACAGTTGGTGGGCCATAGTGATCCCGGTGCTTGTTGGAGTTCTGGCGGTTCTCGGTATAGCTGGATGGATCGGTTACACAATGGCAACAACACCTCCACCCAAGCCGCTTGACGAACTGCCCGAGTTCAAAGAATCACAACCAAAAGAATCCGAACAGAATAAAGAACCAGATGAAAAGAAAGAATGAACAGATCCAAAGCGCCTTGATAATGAATTAGTTAATTTTTTTTTCTCAAGCGACTCCATGAAACCGCGCTCATACTCAAACGAGCACAATGGCACTTCAACCTATTAAATCGGACTCCAAAAGTCTTTTTTGATCTTTTAAGGAAGTAAAAAAGTGAGGTGCAACATGCACTTTTTGACGGATCTGCAATCCACAGACTAATATTTGTCCTGCACCTAATAGATTGCCGGTGAAACATTTGAAGGTCACATATCCGCTCATCATAATAAACTACAAAACCTATCTCGAATCCCTAGGAAACAGAGGTTTAACTTTAGCAAAGATCGTGGAGTAGATCTCTGCTGAGTATGGAATATGTGTGGCTGTGGCACCACAGTTTGTCGATATTTTGAGGATAACAAGAGAGGTTTCAATCCCTGTATTCTCTCAGCACATAGATCCGGAAGGTGCAGGCTCTCACACTGGGCATGTGACTCCTGAATCAGTAAAGGAAGCAGGTGCGTGTGGAACATTGCTGAATCACTCAGAGCGGCGTCTCAGGGCAGATATTATAGAAGACTCAATAATAAGGAGCAGAGGGCTTGGCCTACTCACGTGTCTATGCGCCAACACAGCACAAATAGGCAAGGCATTGTCGGTCCTGAACCCTGACATGGTGGCAATAGAGCCACCCGAGCTGATAGGGAGCGGGATCTCTGTGTCAAAGGCCAAACCCGAGATCGTAAAATCATCGGTCGAGATGATCAAGTCAATCAGCCCGGGCGTTCATGTGCTTTGCGGTGCTGGAATAACTAATGGTGTTGATGTTTCGAAGGCAATAGAACTCGGTTCAGAGGGCGTCTTGGTTGCTTCTGGTGTGGTGAAGGCGAAGGATCCCGAGAGTGTCTTGAGGGAATTCGCTTCCGCTTTGACCAAATAATTTTGTATATATATGTACAACAACGCTTAAATATAGTTATCTATAACCTATTCAGTCCACTGGTGATACTATGTATGCTGATAAGAGCGAGGTACGTGTTGATCTCTCGCTAGATGATGTTCCCAAATATTGGTACAACATCCTTCCTGATCTACCTGAGCCTATGCCGCCTCCACTTGACCCATCAACTAAAAAACCCTTGAACCCTGAGACTCTCTTCGCAATATTTCCAAAGTCTCTTGTAATGCAGGAAATATCGACTGAGCGATTTGTGCCTATACCCGAAGAGGTGAAGGAGATATACGCCAGACTCGGTAGACCAACACCGCTGATAAGGGCAAAGAGACTCGAGGATCACCTCCATACCCCCGCCGAGATATACTACAAATACGAGGGAGTTTCGCCAACTGGTAGCCATAAAGGGAACACCGCCGTAGCCCAAGCTTACTACAACATGAAGGAGGGCGTGGAGCGGTTGGTAACGGAGACCGGCGCAGGTCAGTGGGGTACAGCTTTGGCGCTGGCAACAGCGTTCTTCAATCTGAAGTGTAGGGTCTTCATGACAAGAGCATCCTACAATCAGAAACCGTACCGACGCATCATGATGGAGTTATATGGGGCAGAGGTCTTCCCCTCTCCAAGCAATGTCACAGAGTTCGGTCGGAAAGTACTGACGGAGCGCCCAGATCATCCCGGAAGCCTTGGAGTGGCAATAAGCGAGGCAATAGAAACTGTGATCAAAGATCCAAAGTCCAAATACTCTTTGGGCTCAGTCTTGAACCACGTTCTTATGCACCAAACCGTGATCGGCCAAGAGGCAAAGGTACAGATGGCAATTATCGATAGAAAGCCTGATTATGTGATAGGCTGTGTAGGAGGGGGTAGCAATTACGCAGGATTGGCATACCCATTCATACAAGAAAAGCTAAGTGGTAAGTTGGACGCTGAATTCATATCTGTGGAACCAACAGCCGTTCCATCTTTCACTAGAGGCGTATACACCTATGATTTTGGTGATACCGCCGGATTGACACCATTGCTTCCAATGTACACAGTTGGACATAACTTCGTTACGCCACCCATCCATGCAGGAGGCCTAAGATACCATGGAAAAGCCCCCTCAATGAGCATTCTTGTCAAAAACTCAATCATAAAACCTGTGGCTGCCACCCAGAAGGACATCTTTGAGGCAGGAAAGCTCTTCTCAAGATGTGAAGGCATCGTACCCGCTCCCGAGAGCGCTCACGCAGTCTACATGGCAATAGAGATCGCCAAAAAGTGCAAAGAGAGTAATGAGAAGAAGGTCATACTCTTCAACCTGAGTGGGCATGGCCTCCTAGATCTGGGCGGATATGGTGAATACATCTCTGGCGCACTCCCTGACAACTGCGAACCAAAAAGTTTCGTTTTTGACGATCTACCCATGAAGATCTAATCCATTGCCTGAACTTATTACAAAATTATTTGAATTCTCTCTTTTTCCAATGAGCTACAAGATTATTTGTTAAGAACTAAACCTAACTTAGACTCACTTTTGTGACAGTGGGTATAGTCAAAAGTTTTGATACCACTTCTCCGGGGATTCTCCTCTCAGTTATTATTAGTAGTTTTGGATCTGGGTTTAGATCTGGATCTTCTGCCAGAATCTGCCTGATGCTGACTCCCGCTTCTGCTATATACGTAGTTGCCTTGGCAATCACCCCAACGGCATCAGGACGCGCCCTAATCTCAACAACACTATAACCCAGTTCTGGTGCCACATCTTTTAAAAAACTACCCGCAGGTCTTATTCCCAAAAAGATCCTCTTCATCCTAACATCACTCAGTATGTCCTTCACTGTCTCCCTTACCACTCTTCTGTCGACATTAACCGCCTTGGCTATACTCGTGTCGGCAATCTCGACTCCGCCACAAACTACCTTTCCTTTTTCGTTGATACCGAACCCAAGCTCAACCATAAGCTTTGCCACTTTGAGCTTGGCTGGAGACCCAGAGAAGAAATTCACTATCTCCTTCCACATAGAAGTTCCCTGTACAACTATATGCAAGAACGCTTATATATGGTTACTTTTTACGAAAATCCAGCAATCGGCAAAATCCTTCAGCCGGTTGTTTGTTGTTTTATCCCTTAACTTATCCGACGCCAACAATAATCGTCCCTATTTTAGGATCGTCCTCAGGGGCTCCCATTTTCTTCTTCAGATAAAGGTCAGCAGGGGGGGAGGGACTTCCTACCACCATTTCCAAAGTCTCCAGTTCAGGGATCCTCAGGGGAAGCATCAGCACACATATCTTTTCCCTATTCTCTTTCATCAACCGCATCTTATCTTTGTACAAAACAAGGTTTCCCAATACTATGTTTCCTTCGTTTTTGAGCTTCTCTAATCTCTCATCATCGTAAATATCCTCTCCTATGGTTTCCTCACCACACATTATCTTGATGAGTGAGGTCTTTGGCCACCTGAGGCTATTGTCTGTCAAGCATGCATATACTGTTTTTTTGCTGAGAGCCTCTCTTACCCCCAAGTTTTTACCCTTGCAGAAGCCCATGAGGACTTTCTCTTCAGCCTCGCTCTCCAGCCTCTCAACCTCTGCGCGTTCCTCCTGACAAAGCAGCATAACTTTGGTAACGCCCTTTAATTTCCTCAGAACCTCTTGGGCGCTATCTCCTGACATATCTCTTCACGACCCTTGGCGCCTTTACATTGGCGACAACTTCAGGGAAATCCTCAAGTTTGCTATTGGGCATATACATAGCATTTACATACTCCTCCTCAAAGATCGGCTCCGCTGCGAGCTCGACGTACTTAACCCTCTCTGCGAGAACTTCTGCCTCCCTTCTGCTTTCTGTGGATTTGAGGCACATCCTTGCACCTGACCCAGCAGTATTCCCCAAGAAGGAGATGCTGGATATCGGCAGTTCAGGTATCATTCCTATCATTCTGGCGCTCTCGGGATCTATGTAGTTGCCGAACGCACCAGCTATTATTATCTCAGATAGTTCCTCCCTCACGAAACCACTCTTTCTCATGAGGGTCATGTACCCTGCATACATCGCTGCCTTTGCCTTCTGCACCTCTCTGATGTCTTCCTGAGTTATTACTATATCCTCTTTCCCTGAAGCAGTTTCTTCCTTGAACACCAAGACAAACTCTCTGCCTTCTGCACCCTCACGAACTCTCTTATGATTCTGAAGTACGATCTTCCCTGACATGTCGATTATCCCGGTTCTGAGCATTTCAGCAATCGCATCTATTATCCCAGAACCGCATATCCCTCTTGCCCTCTCTCCATCTATCGTACTATACTCAACATCGAAATCATCTTTTATCTTGATCTTCTCTATCGCTCCACTTGCTGCCCTCATCCCGTACTTTATATGCGCCCCCTCAAATGCTGGACCGGATGCGGTTGAACATGCCCAGAGTCCTTCTTTGTTTCCTAATACGACCTCGGTGTTGGTCCCCACATCCATGAGAAGAGTCAGTTTTACTTTCTCATGTATCCTAGATGCTAAAATATCTGCTATGGCGTCGGCGCCCACAAAGCCGGCAACATTGGGGAGGGTATGGATATTACCTGCTGGGTTGATTCTTATCCCCAAATCTCTGGCTTTGACATTGTATGGTCTTCCAACAGCAGGTGGATAAGGAGAAAATCCGAGCGGTCTGATATTAACACCTAGGAAGAGGTGATGCATTGCCGTATTTCCGACGGCAACGAGCTCGTAAAGATCTTCTTCTTCCACTCCTGTCTCCCTCAATCCCTTATCGATAAGGGAATTTATCCCATCAATTATTGCTTTTTTAACCTCCTTTAGACTCTCATCAGATTGGGAGGCGTACCCTATCCTAGAGATCACATCCTCTCCATATCTTATCTGTGGATTGATTATTCCATCTGCAAATACAATTCCACCATCCAACAAATCAACTATAAATACCGCGACTTTGGTTGTACCAATGTCTACTGCCACACCATAAAGCTCTTTAGTCCTGTCTCCTGGCTGCACATTCACGATCTCTTGCCCATTCAATATCGTCAGAGTGACCTTCCACCCGCCATCCCTCAACACCTTTGGCATACTCTTTAAGATCTCATAATCTATGACAACAGGACCATATCCCATCTCTGCGAGCATTTTGGTTATCCTAACGTCGTCGCCTTCAGGATCTTGGAGAGAGGGTGGCACAAATTCAACATAGACCTTTCTCACGTTCGGTCTTAGGGCGGTGGGTGGCTCATTGCCCATGATTACAAGTTTCTGTCTTCCAATTCTGCTCTGCTCAGGTATCTGTACGGTCATATCTTCCTGAACGATCACTTGGCACGCCAGCCGATACCCCTTCTCTATCTTTTCCGGGCTTAACCTTTTCCTCTCCTGTTCGGTTGGCGGCGGAACTCTGCCCTCTAAAACTTCCACCAAACATTTACCACAAAATCCTTTCCCACCACATATGTTTGCTAAATCAACACCTGCTTTCAATGCTGCAACCATGACGGTGGATCCGGCGGGCACTATACTCCTCTTACCCTCTGGCAAAAATCGCACTTCACAATCCATTCGTCTCCCCCTCCAAGAACCTGTCTATAACCTTTCTTGGTTCGCCATCTATTATAACCTTCCCATTTCTGATAAGTATGCATCTGTCTGCCACCTCTTCAACGAAGTCTAACTGGTGGCTCACCAATACAACGGCTGGCTTGAACCATGCCTTTATCCTCTTGAGGAGATTGGCCACTCTCCGGAGAGTTAACAGGTCCAAATCCCCAAAAGGCTCATCCAGAATCAATACCTTTGGATTGGATACCAGTGACAGTGCAAGGGCAACCCTTATCTTCTCTCCTCCAGAGAGCTGATGGGTCTTCTTGGTGAGGATCTCATCGCTCATACCAAACCATCTGAGGATCTTCTCAGCAAGCTCTTTTGCCTTATCCGGATCCTTGTCTCTGAAGATCTCCTTTAAGAGCGTCTTGTCCAACCCTGCCTCTTTTAGTTTTACCTCCATCTCTCCCTCTGGCAGCTCTGCCAACCTTCCCAAAACATCAACCACTGCATCGCTTATCCCTTTCTTCTCCGCCCTCCTGACCGCCTCCTCGAGTAACCTGTAGTCTTTTATTCCCAATCGCGCTGCAAATAACTCGAGCACGCTTGACCAGTATGGCAGATCGAACTCCTGGTGAAGAATGCCTATCCTCCGCCTTGCTCTGAGGCTCTTCTTCCCAAACTTTCCAATCGAGACCCACTCACCCCTGTAGAGGATCTTGACCTCCCCTCTGTCTGGCAACTCAAGACCCGCCAGCATCCTCGTTATCACAGTCTTCCCCGCGCCGGAAGGTCCAACTATGCCAGTGATCTCTCCTGACCTGAAACTCAGCGTAGTATCCTTCAACTCGAAAACTCTTCCGTATGGGACCAACTTGTACAACTTGCTCGCTTCCTCTATTCTGAGCACATCCTCCCCCCGCATCTTTATTTTCTCAAGTGGAACTTCAAGCCTCGAGATAAAACCATCCACAACAGTGTCCGGACTCCCTTCCATTGCCACCCTCCCCTTCTCGAGAAGAAGTGCCCTGTCTGCCAAGGACTTATGTATTGACGGGTTGTGAGATACAAACAATATACTCATCCCATACTCATTCCTCACACTCTTCAAAGCGTCAACCATGGCCATCCTGCTCTGAGGGTCCGTCATAGTTCCCGGCTCATCCAACAGCAAAAGTCTCGGTTTTCTAGCTATCTGCCTTGCCACAATCAACCTTTGCTTTTCACCGCCACTGAGGACGCCTGACCAAAGCTCGGCTCTTCTATCGAGCCCCACTACCTTCAAAACCTGCATAGCTTTTTTTCTGTACTCCTCATACTCTCCCTCATCCTGTGGTAGTATCTCCTCTCCATAATCCATGTATGCCAGCGCCCTTACAACATTGTCCACCGCAGAGTCAGGCCAAAGAGCAAAAGTCCTTTGGAGCTGTATCGCAGTCCTTCTCTGGAGTTCAATAAAAGACTCCTTCGGTGAGTTCGCATTCACCTCAAGATCACCGAATATTATCCTTCCACTATCAAAGCCTTCAACTCCCCTCAAGACCCTCAGCAGTGTACTTTTACCAGCCCCACTTTCTCCTAAAATCCCTAAGATCTCACCTCTCTCCATTTTGAACGAAACAGAATCGAGGACTTTAGAACCAGAAAAGCTCTTGCTAATATTATCACAGAGAAGCAGCAACTATCTCACCACTGTGGCGGCTCAGGAAAGCATGCTATCCCAAAACCATCGGCTCTATAAATAGTTTGCATGGAATTAATCAAAATTAAGAGAAGTAGATTCGGGTAATATCCTGACCAAGATATAATCTCTCATCAGAGATCTTGTTATGCGAGATACTTCCTCCAGCCTTCTTCCATCGACTACAACCGAGGCGACCTTGGATGCATATTCATCAAAAGGCAGTTTGATTCTAACCCCATCAACTTTTAACGTCACCGGGTTTGGCGAGAGTGCTTCCAGCGCCTCTGGTATCTGCCTCTCCACCTCGCTCTTTACAAGCGCTGGCTCTACAATCAGCGGGTCCAGATCCATCTCCCTCCTCCTCTCATCTATCAATTTACCCGCAAGCTCTGACACTCTTCTCAGCTTTTCTATCATGTCTCCAGTCCTAGCCCTCTCAGGATACCTCCCTATCCCACCGACGTAACCACTCGCACCCTCTATCTCCAGCTCCGGAGGTCCGCCCGTCACTATAACTGGTATTGTTAGATCCCTGAAGAGCTTTGACTTGAACTTCCTCAGACAGTGCTCGAAATTTCCAAGAGTAAATACTGCCAAATCGTGCTCCTCTATGAGCTGCCTCTCCTGTACCGATGTGTGAACTATCTTCTGACCTACTCCCCTTGCCAAGCCCATTATGTTTGTCTTCGCACCATGCCTCCTCAAGTTCTCAGCTATGTCACATGCTGGGTGAGGGAGATGGTGCCTCGAGAGTGTTGGTGCAACGACCGCAACCTCAGTCCCTATGAGCGGAGCCTCTCTCAGCTTTCCCTTGAGCTCTGAGACGAGCTCCTGAACCCTAACTGTCTCCTCTTCCGGGATAGCGAAATTCATTATGAGATCCAGTCCTATCACGTTTTTTTGAATCACAAAACCTCCAACGTCATCAACAAACTCTAACAAGAGTTCGTGCCTGTACATTCCGCCCTCGAATATTAAATACTTTAACATTATTCTCCCACCGTCAAGTCTTCCGCTAATCTCTTCCATTCTTCCTTAATCGGGTCCTCTGCAGCTATAACAGTCAATGTATTCTGGTCTCTCAACGCATGTCTGACCCTGAAGCCTTCGGGTATTATCCTATTTACTAGCTCGTTGACCTTCTCTGATATACTGACCCTCTCCTTCCTTATCTTAAGCTCACTTAAGTTCTCCGGCTCAACCCCTTTAACCATGATCTCCGTCCTTCCGGACTGCTCGACCTTGTCCCTTCCATATGCGCTCCACAAGCTTTTGAGCGCGTCTCCCAGGTCTATCTCGTCCTTCAAGATGACCCTCACGTTTCCAGACCTCGGCTCTATCCTTGCCAAATCTCCTAGCTTGTTCTTGACCTCGCGTTCTTTGTACATGACTTTTATTATAAAGAGCGGAATCTCTGGTTTTATCATTAAAGAGACTCCTACTACACTACTACCCAGTGCCAGATCCTCTACGCTCCTTTCTACGATATGCCTGTACATCTCTCCACCTTTCTCATCCGTAGAACTCACAAAAATCTTAATCTTAGCTACCTCCTTCGCCCTCTATTATCTTCTTCAACTTCAGAACGTCCAACTTCTTCTTTGGCTCCTTCTCTGTAATCTCTAACTCCCTGCCAGCCTCTAGCGCCTTTGATACGTTCTTGAGGGCAGTCCTTTCGGTCCCAAGCATAAAATATCCCGGTCTAGGTCCTCCTCCCCTCTTGGCTCTGCAGATCCTCTCATCACCAATTCTGTAACCCCTCACCTTGAAGAATATTCTGTTGGGGTCCATTTCCCTCAAAGCTTTCATAACTCTTTCCAATTCCGCCTCTTCCCCTTCGATCAACAATCCATAGCAAGTTTCTTTGTACTCCACTCCTCCCAGAGACGCAACCTTCTCCATCAGCATTGAAGGCGTTAAGTCAGAGTCTGGCGAGAGAACAACCACAAAAGTCTTTATCATTGTCTCTCCTCCATAATGTAGACCTTTTTACCCTCCTTGAGCCCGCTCAATATTCCGATGTTCTTCAGTACCTTACCAACAATGTTGGTACCCTCAAAACTTTCAGCAGTGGGACCAAACCTGTCGCTCTCTGATAATCTAATCCCAACCATTCCGGCAAATTTTTTGACAGAATTCGTGACTCCTATGACTCCCGGACCCACAGTCCCCTTAGGTACATTCTCAGGCATAAGGCTCTTCCCCAGACTCTCATCTCCTTTGAATAACACTACGTCTTTTGTCGAAAAGAAGACGCTCATAACTCCTATCCGCTTCAGGTCTAGACCCGTTATCCTCCTGAAATAGTTGACAGATGCTGGAGCTTGATGCTTCCCCAGACTAACTATCAGGATCTGATCTTTGGGAAGGCCTCTGCATATCACCTCCCCTTTCTGGTAGATCTCCATAGTCGTAGCGGGCACATGTTCAACAACTATTCCCTCGTCGCTCACATCGCCCTCTCTGATTTGTTTTATTCCATGAATCTCCAGCATCTTGGCTGCCTCTCCTTGACTTCTTCCGAGCAGATCTAACCTCTCTGGACTTAGGACCGTGTTAATTCTATCTCCTTCCTTGGCAACATCGGCTAGCTCTATGCCGTTCACAACGCGCCCTGCTATTGCATGATCTTTCGAAATAGCAGCTTTCTGGAGGTAGATGTACACTGATCCTGCATGAGCCCCAGCACTTCTGACCGAAATGATCCCCCTATCCCTGACTCCCATATTCTCATTCTTTATTGACATCAACTTGGATTCATCATGTGCAACAAATCTGCTCGTCCTCCTTGAGACAAAAAAACCGTAACTGAGCGCATTGTACACATGCTCCACACAAACAGGCGACCGCGGATCAAGTTCTACCTCCATCTTGGTGAAGACACGATCCCCTTCATTCAGCTTGTAGTCCCCATACACGAGCATCAAGGATCTTGGGTCAAACCTTCTTTCAAATACTGGGACAATCTTGATTATTTTATCCCCGATTTTGAAATTGTCAAGTAAGTGCCTACCATAAACCACCCTGCCCATTACCTTGCATTCCCTAGGGGGGAAGTATAGGGCACTGTGAGTCCTTTTACTAAAAACCAGGTGCGAGCTCTCATTACTTGACCCAGAGAGGCTCACTGTGATCTCGTACCTTCTCAACTCCACCTCTTCTTTAGAGGGCACAAACTCTGTCTTTGTTGGTCCAAATACCACAGCATCTATGGTAGACCACCTAACACCGCACCCCTCGAAGCTCTTGTAGGTCCGCCTCCATTTTTCTGACTCCTTGTCGCACTCCCACCTAACAATCATTTTACCGCGAGTCGTGTAAATCTCGTAAAGGCTTGTTGGGACTCTCTCAAAATCCATAAGTCTCCTAACCGCAACTATACAGCCCTCTTTGAGATTAACACCAACTCTGCTCAAGAAGCCCCGCAGATCCTCGCCTTCATGAGCTTCCATTTCAGTACCGTCAACCGTTACCTTCAAAGCCACATCCCTAGCCTTAACAAATATGGGCACTTAATTAAACTTTGTAGGTCATATGAAATTATTTTCTTATTTCTTTTTCCTGTTTTCACACTCCCATACTCTCATATCTTTTCATCAAATTTGTGTTCACATATCATCAAGTTTACACGGGAACTCAAGAAAGCCTACAAAACAGTAAAGAAAATAGGAAGCAGAGAAAGGCTAGTGACAAACGACATTCTACACGAGATAAGCAGAGCAATAGTCAATGAAGCATTAGAAAACGACTCACTGATCGTGCTTGGAAACTTAAAAGGAATCATAAGAAACCGCAAAGGCAGAGGGCTCAACAGAAAACTCAACAACGGTTTCCATACCATAAACTAAGCCAGTTCATAGAATACAAGGAAGCGGCTTGGAATAAAAGTCCTCAAGGTAAGCGAGAAAAACACATCTAAAATATGCCATAAATGTGGGTATACAGGACTTCGAGTCGGAAGCCTCTTCAAATGCCCAAACTGCAAATACACATGCAACGCAGACTATAATGGGGCCATGAATATACTCAAGCGGGCTATATGCCCGCGCCATGGGTTGCCTTGGCACAGCCAAGAACTCGGTACGATGAAACCTCAAGTAGAGAAACCGACCTCCCGACTTTACTCGTGGAGAGTGTCAAAATTCTTCAAACAACTATATATGAAATCGATGTGAATTTATAGTCTAGGGGTTGTACATTGAAAACTGAAGACAAACCCGAGATAGAGATCCTGCCTAGGCGCCTGATGCCTAGCAAAAAAGCCGAAGATTTTGCAAGCCTGCTGAAAGACACCGGAATGATCTCCGAAGTTCTCTTCCAGAGACATAATTACTCGGGTGGTGGATACATGGTCGGGCGTTTCGTACTCATTCTTGGGGTCTCCACACCAGAAGCCGTCATAGAAAAGATTAAACCTCTCTGCGAACAGGTTATGCCATACGGGTACGACATCAGGATAGGGCGCTTCATAAAACCCCGCCCGACAGTCAAGGACTACTTAACTGGGAGGGCTTAAGAATTCAGGGGCGAACTCTTTGGAAGATGCCATAGGAAGGAGCCCACAGATAGTGGATTGCCGAGAAGCACAGGGTATAGGAGAAGGAGGCGGGCTCGCTCAGAGGGGGACAATCTCCGAATCAGAACGCTTCGATGTGGTCGCGGTTGCGATGTCGCCATCAAAGAGGCACATCACAAAGCCCATCTGTGAAATAACTTATGGTTTGAGGGAACAAGGTATAAGGACAAGCGTCTTGGTTCTAGAGTCCGGATCAGGTGTGCCGTCAGATTCTCCTTACGGGGGTGCGCCGGGCGGAACCATGGCCGGCATTAATGAAAAGGAGATCCTTCAGATTAAGAGGTACAAGCTCGCTCTGTTTCATCTGGGTGGTATTGGCGGTCACGTCATCTATAAGGCAAAAACCTTCCTTCGCTACGTGGACATACCTACCATAATAGTCTGCGAAGCACCCGTAGATTACGAGGATTTTGCTAAGGTTGGGATAATTACCCGCCTCGTGCGGCCACCTCCTGACAAAGTCGAATGTCTTGGTACGATCGTGGACATTGTGACTGGCGTAGTAAGAGGCGTAAGTGCGCCACGCGAAAAACTCAACGAAATAGTGATAAAGGTGAAGTATTGGCTGAGCAAATTTGAAAAAGAGCAAGAACAAGAACAAGAACAAAAAACAAAAAAGCCTGAAGCATAAGGTCTAAATCCTAAATCATTGAATAAAGGTGGGCCTCCATTTGGCAAAAATCTTTATTTTCCCTCCGAATAGCCTGATCCTTTACGATTTGGTAAAAAGAGAGGGTCACACGCCTTTGGGTCTTGGAGAAGAAGTCGCAAAGAATGTAAACAAGCCGGAGATCGACTCGCCTCCCATGAACATAACCTCTGATTTTCCAAGAAGGGGTCTGAAGTATGCTGCGATAGAGGTGCCCTCAGGTGTCAGAGGGAGACTTGCCTTGATCGGCCCACTGGTCGAGGAAGCAGATGCTGCAATAATCATCGATGAACCGGAGGCGCTCTTTGGATGTGCCAGCTGTGGAAGGACCAACGAGTTTCTCATATACCTCATCAAACAGCGGAACATTCCCTTCATAAGGGTGCCGTATCCCTCCACCGAAGAGGACGCAAGGATAATGGTTTCCAAAATAAGGAATTTCCTTTCCTCTCTCGCCGAAATTAAAAATAAGGGCTGATGAGGGCACAGTAATAATGTTGAATGGATGAGCTAAGGGCTGTTCGATTAGGGACTTAATTTGATATAGATTACTTTCTTCCTTGATCTCATGCCTGATACTATCTGGACTTGAGATGGTGCTACCATGAAGTGTTTTGCCAGCTTCTTTATCAACTCTATGTTCGCTTTACCCCCTTCTGGTCTCTGTTTCAAGCCAACAAATATTTTGTCTCCTTCGACCTTCAAAAAGTCCTCTCTGAATTTGACCTCTACCTCGAACCTCATAAAAATTGCCATCACCCTAACGCTGAAATCCTGTAATCAAAAAGTACAATTTGCAGATATAACCATTCTCGAAAAATGTCTTAATTTAAGGGATGGAAATCACCATCAAAATAAAACAAATTATTAATAGGAAGAAATCGTCCGGTAAATTAATTAATAAATAAAACATATCTTTATATGAGCAAACTCGTATGAAAAATAAAAATTCTGATAATCTTTATTCAAAGTTTAGAGTCGCTGCCGTACAAGCCGCTCCAGCCTTCCTAGACCGGAAAGCCACAATATCGAAATTGGAAGAGCTTGTAGTTCGATCAAAAAAATGGGTGCCGATCTTGTAGTCTTCGGAGAATCTTTTGTTCCAGCATTCCCTGTTTGGAACAACATATATCCGCCAATAGATCAGCATGAATTTTACATGGAAACTCGACAAGCCCACGGTTTTAACCGTGGGATGAATTGTCGATAAGTTTAAATATAGCGACAAGTTATGTGGACTTGTGAAAACCTATCAACATTCAAGGAACAAGGTCTTTCTAATCCAGTATCACCTAGTCTGGTGTCCGAAGAGGCGTAAGCCAGTTCTAGTAGGAGAAGTG
>JBMFMY010000003.1:0-19420 GCA_049970435.1 Candidatus Methanomethylicaceae archaeon | reverse complement strand
GCTCCGAACGAGAACGTGTATACAAAAATACACGTTTGAGGAAACGGGTTTTGGGGTTGCTAAATCTTTACTGCCCTTACTGTAGCAATGGAATTATCTGACAGCCCAGCTGCTTTCATCTCATCAGTGTTGATCCAGACCTCGTTCTCTGGGATCTCAGAGGACGGAGTTGCTTTCAACTCTAATTTTTTCTTTCCAGCCACAACAACCTCTATCTTACCAGAGATTTTTAGGAATTTATATGTCTCAGAGTTCATTTTGCAGTTTCCTTTATCTATTCCCTCTTTTCTTTTCAGACGTAATCTCTTCTCAGGAGGTCTTTGAGACAAATCATCACCACCACACTTGAATTAATGGGGCTTTTATTATAATTGACTTTCGTTGGCTTCACTGATCGTGTATCAAAATCCATGCTTGTGATGTTTAGCATTTTTTGAAAAATAATCCTCGATGTACTTCAGTAGACCGTTTATTGGGACTCTGACTTGGCTCCACGTGTCACGATCTCTGACAGTGACTGTCCCGTCTTCTATGGTCTCATGGTCAATCGTAACAGCCAATGGTGTGCCTATCTCATCGGATCGGGCATAGCGCCTACCGATTGATCCTGTATCGTCAAAATCAGCGAGGTACCCTTCAGCTCTTATCATTTTGTATATCTCAAGCGCTTTTTCGCGAAGACCATCCTTATTAACTAGTGGAAATACCGCGACCTGTATCGGGGCTATTGTGCTGGGCAGGGCAAGAATCACCCTTCCATTCCGCTCATTGTATGCATATTCCATTGCCACGTATACGAGTCTGTCTGCCCCAAACGAAGGCTCTGCCACGTGTGGGACGAATCTTCTGCCAGAGATCATGCGCTCCTCTTCAGCGAACTCAACAAACTCAGACCTCACTTCGATGCCGTTGATCGAAGTCGCACCCTCACCCAATGTCTTCCTCAGAGATTCTGGATCAGCACTTTTTATCACTGATATCACCTTACCAGCCTCTTTACCGCAAACATTTGTGATTAGGTCTGTTTTTGGGCGCACAACCAAGACAGTAGTTTTTTGGGGAGTATCGAACCTTTTGAATACCGTCAGATCCTGACCACTGAAGCTCTGATGCCGAGATAGGTCATAGTCTGTGCGGTACGCGTGTCCTGATACTTCGATCCACCCCCACCTTTCAAGCTTCACTAGTTGGTCAAATGTTTGTGCCGAATAGTGAGCCCTTTCATTTTCTAGCTTGGCAATGAACATTTGATTTTCCTTCGGGACGCCAAGGTCGGAAATGAAGTCGGTCGAGAGAGCCATGAAATAAGCCTGCCACTCGCAAAGTATCAACTTATCCTTGACTGCCTCCTCTATGGTCACCTCTATTGGCTCTGTCTTTCCAGCAGAGACCATGCTCTCTGTCAATAGACGGACTTTTTTGTTGCCGACCTCGCTCAAAAGACCGCACTCTGGCGAAGCGGGATCAAAGAAGAACTCTATTTCCATTATTGTGAACTCTCTCAGTCGTATAGGACCCTGCCTCGGGGATATTTCATTCCTCAGGACCTTCCCGATCTGGGCAAGACCTATTGGCAACCTCTCTCGCATGGTGTTATAGATGTTTTTGAAGTTTACAAACATGCCCTGTGCGGCTTCAGGTCGCATGTAAGCAACATTCTCTGCATACGGCCCTATATTCGTCTTGAAGAGCAGGTTGAATGTTGTGACTTGCCCAAGTTTTCCTCCACAATCAGGACAGCGTAAATTCTTCTCTCTGATTATATCATCCAGTTCACCTGGAGATTTACCCTCTATCCCCTGTACTTCGCCTAGTTGATCCAAGATTAGGTGATCTGCCCTGAACTTTTTGTGGCAGGAGAGACACTCCACTATTAAATCCGTGAAGTGATCAACATGCCCTGAGGCTTCAAATACTTTCGACGGCATAACAACAGGAGTTTCTATCTCATACACCAGCCCATGGTGGCGGTGTATGAAGGTCTCTCTCCACTCTTTCTCGATGTTTCTTTTTAGAAGTGTGCCCATAGGCCCAAAATCCAGAAACCCAGCAACCCCCCCATAGATTTCACATGAGGGTGAGAAGAATCCCCTTCTTTTAGCAAGGTCTATCACTTTATCGTACTTGTCCATAGCCATACCTCTGCGAGGTAGATTCAAGTAGTTGTTTAATGAAATAAATATATCTTGTTGTGGTGCGGTATGATGAGCGGAAGTTTTTATGTGAACGACCATCTGATGCGTTTCGGAGGTTTCAAGAGAGAATATTCTAAATCCGACTTTGTTCTATTTGGAGTGCCTTTTGATAGTACTTCTAGTTACAGACCCGGATCAAGGTTCGGACCAGCTGCCATAAGGGAAGCATCAGCAAACATAGAAACCTGGTCATGGAGGACAGGGATAGATTTCGAAGAGATAAAGCTCCATGATCTAGGAGATCTTGCGGTCGTCCACGGCGATGTAGTAGAGACGGTAAGGAGGGTTAAGGAGACCGTAGAGGACATCGTCCTTTCAAAGAAGATTCCAGTGATGATAGGTGGAGAGCACATAATCACTCTTGGTGCCTTGAGAGGATTAAGGGACTCTACGGTTGTGTCCTTTGACGCGCACTTTGACATGCGGGATGAGTATCTCTCCAATAAATTGTCCCATGCCTGTGTAATGAGGAGAGCTTTGGAGGAGTTTGGAGTAAAAAATGTAGTAATTGTCGGGGCTAGAGCGACATACAAGGAGGAGATGGAGTACATAAAAAAGAATGACGTGAGGTACATCACATCCCACCAGATGAAGCTAGTTGGTCCGAAGGAGACGGGCGCCTGGATCAAGGAGATTCTTTCGGATTCCAAGAAGATCTACATCTCGGTAGATATGGATGTGCTTGATCCAGCATATGCCTCAGGGGTGGGAAACCCAGAACCAGAGGGGATCTCGACCTCCACCCTGCTGGACATTATAGGAGAGATTGTCGATGACAGAGTTTCAGGATTTGATGTTGTAGAGGTTGTCCCAACATATGACAACGGCACTACCGCAGTAACAGCTTCAAAAGTGATATATGAGATATGTTGCATGATCGCAAAGGCTATCGGGCTCTGATCTCCCTAACGACTTGGGATCTTGCTTTGTATAAAATCCTATGTCCGCATGATGGGCACCTTATGCCAGGTAGTGCTAAAAGTTCCTTGCTGTCGATGACTTTTTTGCATCTTTCACAGATATATTGAGCCATAAAAATCACTCTTTTGAGTTAAAAAAATAAACTCATTTAAATATGTTTTGAAAGACCTCTTCATTCTTCGTTAATTGATTCTAGTTTTTCAGCTATAAGATCTGCCAAATTCTCCACTTCACCGTAAAGGATCTTTCCTAGATCCCAGAATATCAAGATGACAACAGCCAGCGCTATAAGCGGGAGACCAGTAGCCAAATAGATCCCTATTATAGGAAAAGATCCTACTATTGGAAGAAGGATTGTTAAAATTATTATTAATGCAATGAGAAAGAGAATGTCATAAATTGCCCTCTTTACGAGGGTCACGTGATCCATCGTCATCCTCTTAAATAATGCATGGATGAGCTTTGAAATGGGCGTTAACAGCAAGAGCAAATCGATCATTATTCTATAGAGAAGTATACCAACCACGGCCAATATTGTCACAGACCCCAAGGTTACTAAGGGTATGTTAAAAACCGGAAGGAAGAAATTCAGTTGTTGAAGGTAGGGCATCAAGATGTAGCTGAGGAGCACTAGCATAAAAAGGATCAGTATTTTAGAGAATATTCTTGTTATCTTCAGTCTTAACTTGAACGACTCGATTCTATCATTTTTTTGAGAAGGCGTATCCATACAAATCTGTCTTAAAGTTAAAGGCTTTCATATTTATATCTGATTCGACATCCATAAGACGAGTGGCAAGGGGTCTTTATGAAAATAGAAGAGTATGTCCCAATCGTTGGAAACGAAGTGGTGGAAGAGATCAAAGCATTAGGTGAGGAACTGAAGGGAAGAGAGTTGCTGCACATCAATTCGACCTACGTAGGGGGAGGTGTTGCAGAGCTCCTCAAATCACTCGTGCCATTAATGAATGATGTTGGGCTTAAGGCCGAGTGGAAGACTATCGTAGGCGATAAAGAGTTCTTTGACATCACAAAAAGTTTCCACAACGCTTTGCATGGTGCGGAAATAGAGATAACCCAAAGGATGATGGAAAAGTACTTAACAACGAATTTAAACAATGTCGAACTGTTGGATTTATCAAAAGACTATGTATTTGTGCATGATCCCCAACCAGCAGCCTTGGTCCAGTTTAGAAAAGGGGGAACGTGGGTTTGGCGCTGTCACATCGATATATCCGCCCCGAGCAAAGGAGTGTGGGACTTCCTGGCAAAGTTCGTTTCAAAGTACGATGCGATAGTTGTTCATTTGCCCGAGTACAAAAAGTCAGATCTCCAAAAACCACAGTTTGTAATACCACCCTCGATAGACCCCTTAAGCGAGAAAAATATTGAGTTGTCAGCCAGTTATATAGAAAAAGTCCTCAGAAAATACGATCTCGACCCAGAGTTGCCCATAATAACACAGGTCTCCAGATTCGACAGACTCAAAGATCCGTTGGGTGTTTTAAGAGCATTTGAGTTGGCTAAGAGAGGAATAAGCACAGTCGACTTCAGAGGACTTCTAGACAGGAACACCTTTGCTTTTGATTTATTTAGGACTCTCCAATATAAGCTCGCTTTGCAACTGGTCTTGGTTGGAGGATCGGCGACTGACGACCCTGAAGGGGAAAAAATTTACTATGATGTCTTTAAAAAGGCAATCGATGACAGAAACGTTCATGTGCTAATGCTGCCTCCGGATGCCCACAGAGAGATAAATGCTATACAGCGTGGCTCAACCATTCTAATCCAAAAAAGCATCAGAGAGGGTTTTGGATTGACCGTCACGGAAGGCATGTGGAAGGGCAAGCCGGTTATTGGTGGGAAGACAGGTGGTATTAAATATCAGATTTTGGACGGGGAGACCGGGTTCTTGGTAAGCACGGTCTCAGAAGCAGCAGAGAAGATCACGTATTTAATAAAGAACCCACAAATCAGGAGGGCTATGGGTGATAAGGCAAAAGAGCATGTAAGAAGAAACTTCTTGGTGACAAGGCATCTGAGAGATTATCTGAATCTTCTAAGAGTTATTGGCGGGTAAGCAGCATATTTATGTAGTTGAAAATCTCCGCGGGTGACCTCCTCCCCGCCCTAAAGGACAGGGCTTCCAATTTTCCTTCCAGTTACTCCCTCACAGCGCTTTGGGAGCGTTTCTGAATTTCCTTTAAGGGTCGAGGTTCCTGCTCCATCATTAGGGTTCGATCCCATACAGTTACGGAGTACCAGCCGTCAGGCCTCATATCATAGGTTGTGTAGAGGCGCTTTAGGATCCATGCATCCGTGAAAGTATCGTAAGAAGAGATTCATTTTCGGCTCTCATCTCTACCCTTACAGAAGGGGACTTCCCGCCGATAAAGTTAAACGTTTATCCCTTCATCGCTATGCTACTATCTGCAATGGGTGCTTTTAAAGACACCATTCCTTCATGTCTACCTCATGATGGACTAGAGATTACGGTTTCCGCAGGAAAGTCCTATATACCCTTTCTCTGCTTTTAACCCCATTCAATTCGGTCTGGAGCCCTACTCCAGCATTCAGATATCCGGAACCTAGTATGAGGTTTGTCGAAAACTTTTTTATCTTTTCTATTGTTTCCAAAATGAAAATGAGGATATTTTAGATTCTATAGCAAAGCCAGCAGAAGACGTTTTGTCACCACCCAAATAAGCGGATGAAATAGCTTTGTATAACAACCTAAAGATTTTTAAAGATTGTTATGTGACGTCCTCCCCTCGCCCTCGCAAGGGGCTTCCCGCTTTTCCTTCCCGTTACTCTTCATCCCTCGCAGTCTTGAGCGTTCTGCTGAAGGCGTGTTGCCGCACGAGGTCCCAGCGCTCAGCCTTTGCGGCGCTGCGTTCCGACACAGATGCTGGTTCGGGGGCGCCACTCCTCCCCCATCCCATGCACCTCGTTAATGCATGGGCTGTATGATCTCGCCATGCCTTGGGCTCGGAAGATCCGATTTAAGGCTAATGCAATATCCGGGCGAGAAAATAAGGCTTTCGCGTTTCATCCCCGCCCTTACGGATGGAGTCTTCTTGCGGATTGAAGATAAATAAAAAATCTTTCATAACCATCCGCAGAGCCTCACAGGCTTTGGTAGCTCAATGTTTTCAGCATCGCATAAATACTCTTTGAGCTAATGTATCTGCTGTGGTCTTAATGATCGCATCAGAGTCTGCCAGAAATGCTCTCCAGCACGTCCTAGGGGCAGTGGAAGGGGAGCGGATCGCAGTGATCTGCGACTCCACGGCACTTCAGGTTGGCAGAGCCTTCGTTGAGGGAGCCCTAAACATCGGTATGTGGACCCGCCTTCTTGAGTTAAAGGCAGGACAAGAGGTTAGAAGAGAGATCCCTAGGGAAGTCTACGGTCTCGTCACCAGCAACCTCACTGACATATTCATTACCATTTTCAGGGAGAGCGAAAAGGAGACGCCCTTCAGAGTCAAGGTAATCAATCTTATATCCAGGTACCGGAAGTACCGCTTGGGGCACTGCCCAGGCATAACCCTAGACATGTTGACTGAGGGGGCCCTTGCCCTCTCTGAGGAAGAGCATAGAGAGTTGCAGGAGTGCGCCAATCGTCTTCTGACGCGATTAGCAGGAGCAGAGGAGATAAAGATCACAAACCCTTCGGGGACAGACATCTCCCTTTCGGTCTCTGGGAGGACATTCTTCACCGACACCTGCTTCGACTGGAGGACCTTCAAGTGGCTTAACCTCCCCACGGGCGAGGTGATAGCTGGTCCAGTCGAATCCTCTCTGAACGGGACGCTCGTCTGCGACTTGGCCATCGGAGGCATAGGCCCCATCAAGTCTCCAATAACAATAAAGGCTAGGAGCGACAGAGTCGTCGAAATAAGCTCGCCCGACGATGCCCTGAAGAGCAGGGTGGAGGCAGCGCTGAGTGTTGACGAAATGGCGAGGTACGTCGGGGAATTTGCCTTCGGACTCAATAAAAAGGCTCGCCTTCATGCGAACTTCCTTGAGGCAGAGAAGGTATACAGGACTGTGCACATCGCCTTCGGTCACAACTTAGACTATCCAGGCGGCATGAACAACTCCGCCACACATATGGACTTCCTGATCTCCTCCCCTACGGTGGAGGTCAAGCTCACATCTGGAGAGCTCTTCACGATGATGGAAAACGGAAACCTCCGCTTCTGACCAACAGGAGACCCTCGATCATTGCAATCGGTGTTTGATATCAATAATCAATCAACCCCCAACTTCTTTGCCATCTCCTTCCACTGCTCGTCGATCTCCTTCTGCAAAGATTCTAACTCTCCATTCCTCAGGTGACTGAAGCGCCCTTGAAGTGAGAGGTACTCCCTTAAAGGTTTCCTCCTGCTCTTGTCAATTAAGCCCTTTGAGGGTCCTGTAAGACTGTACTTCCCATCACACCACTCATAGAGGATCCACATGCCCGTCATGACCGCCATCCTGCCCACCTCAATAGTATTCTCTGCCGGAAATCTCCAACCAGGAGGGCATGGCGAGAGCAGATGTATGTACTTTAGCCCACTGACCTGCATGGACGCCGCCCTTCTGAGCTTGCTGGCAAAGTCAAGCAGGTAGGCCGCACAGGCCGTTGCCACGTACGGGATCCTGTGGGCTATCATGATCTCTGGGACATTCTTCTTCCTCTCAAACTTACCAGTGACTGTTGTGGTGGTTAGGGCCCCTCTAGGGGTGGCACTGCTCCTCTGCGTGCCCGTGTTCATGTAAGCCTCATTGTCATAACATACGTAGATTATGTTTTCGTTCCTCTCAGCCGCGCCGCTTAGCGCCTGCAACCCGATGTCAGCCGTCCCACCATCACCAGCCCAGCAGAGGACCTTGACATCCTTCTTATCCCTCAACTCTAAGGCAGCTGTTACCCCGCTTCCGGCAGCGGCCGTCGAGGCGAACGCAACGTTCAGCACAGGGACTCTGCAGGGGGTCTTTGGGTAATAGCCCTGGATCACAGAGATGCAACTCGCAGGCACGATCATTATGGTCTTGGGACCCAAGACTTTCAACGCCATTCTGAGCGAGAGAGCCGCCGCACAGCCCGGGCAGGCCGCGTTGCCCGGCAACATGTACTCCTCGTCCGGTAAGTCCTTGATAGTGACTATTTCGGTCATCTCTTTAACCCCCACCATATCTCCCTACTCAAATCGCCTCTCTCCGCCATATCCAAAGCCCTCAAACTCATCAATTCGAAGTCCTTCGGGGTCAGGTCCCTCCCCCCAAGACCTGCAACAAACCTGCACACCCTCCCATTCAGGTAACCTGCGAGCTCCCCCGCCAAGATCCCTCCATATCCAAATGAGTAATCTCTGTCCACAACCGCTACAGCCTTGGCACCCTTTACGGCCTCAGCTATCTCTTTTCCTGGGAACGGTCTGATCACCCGGACCCTCACCAGTCCGACCCTAACTCCACGAGCTCTCAGAGAGTCCGTGGCGTCTTTCGCGTCCCCGCTCGAGGCGCCCATGGTTACCAAAATGACCTCGGCGTCGCTACACCTATACTTCTCTATCAGCCCTGCCTGCCTCCTCCCGCTGATCCTTTCATAGCCCTTGGCAGCATCCTTTATCACATCGCCTGCTCTTTCGAAAGCCTCCTTTACTGCATGCCTTATCTCCATCATCTGATCTGGACCTACCAGGTTTCCGAATGTCCCAGGGTCTTCAGGATCCATGTAAACCTTCAACCTCGACGGCTCAAGGGGTGGGAGGTATCCTTCAACGTCCTTTCTGTCCACAAAATCTACTTCCTCAGCTGTGTGTGAGACCGAAAATGCATCCAGCCCATACATCACTGGTTGCACAAGCCTCTCATCCTCGGCGATTCTGAATGCTTGAATGGCAGTATCGTAAGCCTCCTGAGCACTCTCGCACATCATTACAATCCAGCCAGCGTCCCTCAGGGAAAGGATGTCAGTGTGCTCATTCCATATGCTCCAGGGCGGCGCAAGAGTCCTGGTCACTACAGCCATTGTGACTGGGAAACCCCCAAGTCCTACCCAGAAAACCATCTCATCCATGTAAAGCAGACCGTGGGAGGATGTGGCTGTGAAGCTTCTGGCACCACATGCCTCAGCGGCTATGCACGCCGCCATTGCACTGTGCTCAGACTCCGCCCTTATGTACTTTCCCCTCATCTGGCCCGTTTCCAAGAACTCTGCTAGCTTTTCTACAATTTGCGTCTGCGGCGTGATGGGATATGCTGCCACGACCTCTGCAGCCGCATCCCTAACCCCATAAGCCACGGCGTAATTACCGGTCAGCAACATCCCGTTCCCTCCTGAGCATTCTTATCGCTTTTACGGGACAGACCTCGGCGCATATACCACATCCCTTGCAGTACTCGTAAACTATCCTCAACTTTCCGTTTGGCCCTCTCCTGATAGTGGCCTCCGGACAGTGGAGCCAGCATAGCATGCACCTGTTGCACTTGCTGGAATCTAGCAGCGGCCTCTTTATCCTCCACATCCCTGTCAGTCCGCTGGCACCTTCTGATGGCTTAGAAAGAGTTCCCCTCATCTGCCGACCTCCTCATAGGCCATGAGGGCTGCACGCAAGTTCTTTTCTCCGAGCTCACCGCCCCACCTCCTCCTGATCACACTCTCCAGTGCTCCCTTGGTTACAAGGCCCAGCACTTTTGCCGTGGCTCCGACCATTGCGGCGTTGACCACCGCCCATCCCGCCACAATCAGCCCATTGTCGACAGCGATCTTAGTGGCATTAACCGAATATACCTTGAAGTCGTCTATCTTCGGGACACTCTTGTGGTTAACCACCACTGTGCCGCTCTCCTTGAGCCCTTCCCTAACGTCCTTTCTCAGCACGAACATAGGGTCGAAGACGCATATCATGTCTGGAGCATAGACTTGACTGTGCCTCCTCACAGGACAGTCTGATATCCTCGCCGAGGCGGTTACAGGTGCCCCTCTCCTCTCGGCGCCGAAGTAAGGGATTGATTGTCCATGATAGCCCTCCAAAATGGCGGCTTCAACAAGCATCTCTGAGGCTGTCACAACACCCTGACCCCCTCTTCCGTGGAGCCGTATCTCTAAAAACAAGCCCCTCCCCATTTTTACATATTTAAAGCTCAATTAAAAAACCTTTATTGTCGATCGTTTTTCAAAATTATTGATTTTTCCAAGAGCGTTCTTGGCTTTTCGTTTTCATGTGAAATCACCAACGCTAGCTCTTCATTCTTCTGTTCTACAGGAAGCTTGTTATCCCTCTTGCCTGGGCGTGGTTGAGAAGCTCGCTCACAACCTCCAAATATGTAATGAATAGGTCTTCTGGCACCGAGCCGTTCAGCTTGAAGTTCGCCGTTAGCTTATTCTCTAACGGCATGCTCAACAGCCTCCACGACCTCGCGTTTCTTGTCGCTCCCTGCGCCATAGATTCTTCCAGCGAACCCTTTGACTACAGCTATTAAGTCTTCAACAAGCTCCTTCTTCGGCTCCTTGAACTCGAGTCTATGGTCTCTATCCTGCAGCCATGGGATCTGAAGAACTCCTCCAAATACCTGAACCCGAACCTCGTAAGCCTGTCCTTATATGTTATGAAGACGGCCTCCACCTGCTTTTCTGAGACGAGCTCAAATAGCTCAGCCAAACCCTTCCTATTCTCGTCCAGCCCAGAGGCAAAATCCTCCAAGACAACCAAGTCCTTATAGCCCTTGCCCTTCGCATACAGAGCATTTGCTTCTGCCCATCCAATTCCTCCCTCTCATCAGGCGAGCCACCCTCACATAGACCACAGCCCTACCCTTTGGCGCCTGCCCTCCAAGAAGCCGTTTGATCTCGCTCTCAGGGTACCTGTACTTGTTAGAGTCTTTATGTATCTCATCTTTCCTGAATAAGCCCACTTCTTGACAGCAACATAGGATACTCCAAATATCTTGGCAACCTCTCCAGTGGTGTAAAGCCTCTCCGGCATCAAGATTATCAAAACATACACTAGTTAATAAACTTAACGCTATCTGGAAGCAGTTTGATACCCCAAATCGGATCTTCCGAGCCAAAAATGGCTTCCAAAATATAGCCCGTGCTAAGCGGGACGCATGCAGTAGTGAAGCCGTACCATATGATGCCGCAGAAGAAGACTGAACGTTAGAGCCCCGCGCTGAAATGCGTCCTTCAGCAAAACTGGCTGGCTAGGGATGAAGCCTACTGGAAGGAAAAGCTGGAACTTCTCGTTTTCAATGGCGAAGTGGTCGACCTAACCTCACAACGGCCTGGAGTATACCGTTTATTATGGCCTCCGGCTTTGGTGGGCAGCCAGGGACATATAGATCAACAGGGATTATCCGGTCCACCGAGCCAAGTATGGCATAGTTCTCTGGTGAGTCATCGTAGAAGAGGCTGCCGCCGCATGCACAGCTGCCCACGGCGACGACGGCCTT
Organism: Candidatus Methanomethylicaceae archaeon; assembly: GCA_049970435.1. Lineage (GTDB taxonomy): Archaea > Thermoproteota > Methanomethylicia > Methanomethylicales > Methanomethylicaceae > JBMFMY01. Next base: position 7,859 of record JBMFMY010000003.1, on the reverse strand, counting down.
CGGCTCTGGGACCTGAGAATACACCCTCTTAACCATGGGTATGAACTGCTTTGGGACACATCCTGTGGTTACGAGGACGTCTGCATGCCTCGGCGATGGTACCAGCTGGATCCCGAAGCGCTCCACATCGAACCTAGGCGCGAGGGCGGCGAGGATCTCTATGTCGCAGCCGTTGCAACCCCCGCAGTGGAGGTGGTATATCCAAGGGGAGTAGACCCTTGCTCTATCGATTATCCCCATCAGACTCCCTCCAGCCACACGTACTTCTTCGTGTGAGTGTCGAGCGCGACCGAGTTAGCCCTCCTGCACTCAGGGCAGTACCCCATCAGCCTCCTATAGTCGCCCAACACGCTTTCTTTGACCAATGGATCTATCTTCTCCATGAGCCTCTCATATGTCCTATCCACCATCCTCTTTGTGGAATAGGGCGTCCCGCACCTCTCACATCTGAGGAGCTCAAGCTCTGTAGAGACATGTGCCCCGAGCTCATCCATCGGGAGCGCGACCTCGAACCTCTCAGTGAGCTTTATCGCCTCCTCTGGGCAGGCCTCTTGGCAGTGGGCGCAGAAAGTGCACCTGAATAGGAGTATGTCTATTATTCTTTTGTCCTCCTTATCGATAACGTCCGTCGCCCTCCCAGAGCACATAAAGTAGCACGCCCTGCAGCCTATGCACTTATCCTTGTCACGCTCGGGGATCCCGCGCAGGCCGCTTGGGATCTGGCTGTACTTCTTCTCAGAGACTACCGATGAGGGGTAGTTGATGGTCATGGGAATGGAATACCGGGAGAGGACGCACTTCAGGAGCTTGAATTCAGTAGACATATCGGACCACTACCAACATAACAACATTCAGTACTGAGAGGGGGATTAGTATCTTCACATACCAGAGGAGGGCATTTCTTATCCTGTACCTCGGATTGAGAACTTGGATGACGGAGAGGAGAAAGACTAGGGTCAGCGCAGCCGCGATGTAGGCTGGCATCCAGATGATGGAGGAGGAGAGTGGGGGGAGGAACAGGGATATGAAGAGCGCCACCAGTCCGTAGAGTATGAAGATCTTGGCAATATAGTATGTGCCGAGGAGTTTACCGGAGTACTCTGTGTAGGGTCCTCCAACGATCTCGGTCTCGGCCTCGGGCATATCGAACGGCTTTATGTGGAGCTTTCCGAGCATCGCAATGAGCATCAGCGCCCCTGCCACTACAGTGAGAACGGGCTTGGGCGGCGAGTTGGCGATCTCCCATATGTTGAGGCTCCCCCTAGCAATCGCCACAGAGAATATGCTCAGGACAAAACCGAGCTCTGATACAAGGAATAGCTCGGCCTCCCTTCTCACACCAACAGCAGCCCATGGGGATCCGCTTGCTACAGGACCGAGGACTGTGAATAGTACGGCCCCGATAAGCATGTAGGAGGCTATTATCAAGCTGTAAGGAGTAGGAGAGAGGAGCGGCGCGCCTGGGAAGGGGATGAACAATATAGCCAGGACAGCGAATGTGAGCGAGATGTAGGGCGAGTAGAGAAAGATCCTCCTTCTCGAGACTTCTGGAACAATGGTCTCCTTTCCGAATAGCTTCAATACATCATAAAGAGGCTGGAGGACCCTCGTACTTCCCAGGAGGGGCCTCAGGTCGCTGTACATGCTGATCAACGGACCGACCCTCCACTGGAGCCTCGCAGAGATCTTCCTCAACAGGAAGGAGTAGAGCACACCCAAAAGTAGGCCGACGAATACCATCACAACCATGCTTAAGAGGAGAGTTGGCAGCTCGTTTACCATTTGCTCGCCCTCCTGCTCATGGCAACGAGCTCCTCCCAAACCATGGACCTTCGGTAGTTCTTTCCTATAACCTCTACCCTGTCGGTGCACGCGAGGCACTGGTCAATGCTCCCCATTATCACAGGAACGTCGGCAAGGTTGCACCCAATGAGCATTAAGGGGAGGACCGCATTGTTCCTATAGCTTGGGGTCCTGATCCTTATGCCCTGTGGGAGGTTCTCGTTCCTCTCAGAGGCTCTTATGTAGTAGGCGAGCTCACCGCGCGGCGCCTCGTTCAGACCGACAGCCTCTGATCCTGCAGGGATATACTTCGGCTTTACCCTTACCTCCCCTGTTGTCTTTGAAAGGTGATCTAGGCACTGGGAGACTATCCCGGCGGAGACGAGGAGCTCCTTCACCCTAACGATAGTCCTGGCATAAGAGTCGCACCCGTCATCGGTTACGACCTCCCAGGAGATGATCTTCGGGTCGTAGATCGCGTGCGGGGGGTTGTCCGCCCTAACATCGATCTTCCAGTTGCTGCCCCTGGCCACTGGACCGACCGCACCACCGTCGAAAGCCTGCTCGTACGTAAGTTTACCAACACCAATCAGCCTTGATTTCACAACAGGATGCTCTGCTACGAGTGTGAGGAGCTCAGAGCACTCCTCTTTAAGTCCATCGACGGTGCGTTTTGCCCTCTCCGCGAGCTCCTGCGGCACGTCTCTGCTCACCCCTCCCACCCTCCATATGCCATAGTGCACCCTGTTTCCAGCGATGGTCTCTACAATATCCAAGACGCGCTCCCTCAGACCCCATGTGAGCATGAAGCCCGTCTTCCACCCTATCACGTCCGCCACAACGCCTATCCAGAGGAGGTGGCTCTGCATTCTGTTCAGCTCGGCCAGGAGCGTCCTGATGTAGAGTGCACGGTCTGGGACTTCTGATTCGTATAGGTTCTCGATGCATGTTACATATGCCAGGCCGTGAGCCCCCGAGCATATGCCGCATATTCTCTCTGCTGCGAATACCCCCCTGTTGTACCCCCTTCTCTCTATCAGCCGCATTATCCCACGGTGGTGGAACCCTGTCTTTATGTCCGCTGCCACCACATCCTCTCCCTCTACCTTCACATATACCGTCTGGCCCTCTATGACGCCAGGGTGATATGGGCCTATTGGAATGAGGGTCTGGTATGTCTCTGTTAAGGGCATCCTCAAGGGTATGAACTCTGATCCTGTCTGTGAACCTCCCTCCGCAGGCTCGGGCCACTCGTAGGGGAGGAACTGGTGCCTCGGGTCCGGCATCTCCACAAAGTCTATGCCGAGGAGCTCCCTCATCTCCCTCTCGGCCCACCGAGCCTGCCACGTCATCTTACCGATGGATGGGACCTTCGGCCTCTCCGCATGTGCCTTCAGTATTACGATGAGCCTCTCCCTCACCTTAGAGAAGTCGTAAATATGGAGGATTTCGAAACCCTTCATTTCCAGGTCGATCGCTGTGGCGTGTATCAGCCTCGCCCCAAACTTTTTTATGAAGATCCCGGCAAGCCTCTCTAGATCCTCAAGCCTCACCATGACCGCAACCCTGTTCTCACGGAGCGGGCGGTAATCCAGCCCATCAGGGCAGATCTCCTTCACAGAGTCCACGAGCTTTGGATCTGCTACGAACTTCATTATCTTCCTTCCTCCTATAATTTCTCAATTATCCCATTAACAGGGATTGGTCTCCTGTAGACCATCCCGAAGTCCTCGGGTTTGTAGCCAAAGGAGAGAGCCAAGAGCTCGGAGAGGTGGACAACTGGGGTTTTGAAGTCTACCCCCCTCTCCTCCCTGTAGACCTTCGCAGTCCTCTCGAACTGGTCGTAGCAGCCCGAACAGATAATGGTGAGCCCATCGGCCCTTTCCTCCATCGCAGTCTCCATCTTAATACCACTTCTTTTAAAGATGGACGTAGTGGGATCTGAAAGGTAGAGGAGGAGGCCGCAGCAGGTTCTATCATATGGTGTGTCTATGACCTCCACACCAGTTGCCTGCAGGATCTCGTCGAAGTAGTTCGGGAGGCGATCTCCGTGGACCCTCGCATGGCACCCTACATGCCTCATCACCCTCAAATTTAAGGGCCTCACCACACTCTTCCTTATCTTCTCCATGCCCACATCCTCGTAGAGGACCTCGAGGAAGTGCCTGACCTCCAAATCCCCTCTCAGGCTCAGCCCCGCGCCTCTGAGAGCCCTATTCACCATCTCCATCTTCTCGGGTTCTCCCTTCAGCTCCTCGAGGCACTCATAGTGCGAGATGTAGCAGCCGTTGCAGGAGTCCACCATTATTATCTTCTGCCTCTCAGCGGTCGCTAGGTTCTGCCCTGTCAGGATGAGCCACCAGTCAGGATTAAGAGCTTTCCACACTCCCGGCCTGACGCAGCAGACAATCTCCTTCATGTAGTCGAAGTCAAGGCCGAGGTGCCTCGCGACGAGGAACGTAGCTTTCTCTGCCCATGGCATCTTCACAGGCATGACACAGCCGAGGAAGTAGCCGTACTTCCGCCTCCTCTGCCGCGACCTCTGTTCATAATCATTTTCATGCTTAGGTTTTTGTTGAGGCTCTTTTTCACTCATAGCTATCCCTTCAATACCTGAACTCTCCACGGTCTTTCTCATAGCCCATCTCCTTTATTATCCCAGCCCCCTCGAGTATCTTGCGCTTCCTCTCGAGGGCCTCTTTGAAGAGGTGTGCAGTAGGCGGAATCCTGTCGAGGCCTGAGAGCTCCCTGTCCCTCTCCACACTCTCATCCACGGGATAGACAAGGCCTACCTCAAAGTCCCTCCTCAGGGCGGACTTGGCGATGTCCGGCGCGACAGGATTGAACTCCTTCCTCAGGGGGTAGACCCTTATTTCCTCTTTTCGGTCGGATCCCCTAACTTTCTGACCCGCCTCCAGGAGCTTCTTCCAGCTCTTAACCTCTTCCATCACCACCACCCCTCAGTATCTTGACATAATCGTGTGCCTCCTTTCTTGGGAGGAGCTGGAGAGCCTTCGGGCTGCACATCCTGACGCATATGGGATCTCCGTCGCAGAAGTCGCACTTTACGTAGACCTTCCGCTCCTCGTCCAGCCTCGGGATACCAATGGGGCACGCCTGGTTGCACGTCCCGCATCCGACGCAGAGGAGTGGCGAGATCCTGACAATGCCCATCTCGTCCTTGTATATTGCTTCCTTCGGGCAGGAGGCTAAACACATGGGGAAGACGCAGTGGGAGCAGTTTGCGTTGACGAACCACCCTTTTTTATTGGGGTCGTCGTAGACGTAGAGGAGTGCGTACCTTCTATCGAAGGTCCTGTAGTGCTTGTAAGCGCAGCCTATCATGCACTGCATGCAGCCCGTGCACTTGCTCGGGTCGTGTACGATCACAAGATCTGTGACCGTTTCCTTCGTCCCCGGCACAGGTATTGATCCCTTCAACCTCTTCTGAACAGCCGAGCTCATACGCCAACCACCCAAGGCTCAACAATGGTCTTGGCAGCCAAAGAGATCCACTCCTCAATCCCATTGTAGTATTCTTGGAGGGCAGCCCCGCTTGAGCCTAACAGTATTATTACCCCGAGGGCAAGTATGAAGGACGCCAAGACGACTCCCGGGAGCCTCAAGACCGTGTGGCCTCTTTGCTCTTTCAGGTACTCGACTTTCACCCTCGGCCTACCCCAGAGTATGATCCTGAGCGAGTAGATCGTCGTGAAGAAGATCAGGAGGGCGCCCGTTACTACCACAGCGATCACTTCTGGACCGATATGACCCCTCATGAACTCCAAAAATGTGTTGTACCCGAGCGTCCCTGGAAAGAGCGATAATGAGAGGCCCCCGATCAGGTACGTGAAGCCGTTTATCCCTAACCTCCTTCCCATCCCCTTTAAGAGGGAGAGGTCGGCGATCCTGCTCGCTTCGATCACAAAGCCGCTGTCAAAGAAGAGGAGGGCTTTCGCGAGCCCGTGGTTGAGGAAGTGGAGGAGGATCCCGGTGAGGAACAGCGGTAAGAGGGAGGGTGAGAGGAGCCCGAGCCCTATAAGTATGTAGAACACGCCAACCTCTGAAGAGGTGGAGAATGCCCATACCCTCTTTACCCCCCTTATATTGACCGACCCGACGTGGAACCTCGAGTACCTGCTGCCGAGGGTAGCCTCCACAGCGGCGAGGGTTGAGCCGACGATGACGCTCATTGCGCCGAGCCCAACAAGCGCTATGGCCAGACTACTACTAACAGGGGATATCACCCCGATCACCCTCGCGACCGCGAAGGCAGCCACTTGGACCATGACACCGCTGAGTATCGCTGAGACGGGCGTAGGGGCCTCGCTGTGGGCCGCAGGGAGCCAGAGGAGGCCGAATGGGAATATACCCACTTTGATACCGAACCCAACGGCGTAGAGGGCGGCGAGGAGGACGAGCTCGTTGTTGGGAACGCCCGAGAACGCCTCACGGGTAAGGATGAAGCCTGTTAAACTGTTCTGGTAGAGGATCCCGACAAGTATTATGACAGCCCCAACAGCGCTGAGTATGAAGAACCTGACTGCTGCCCTTGTAGCGCTCCCTCTCCTAGTGAAGAGTATCAGGATCCCGCCCGCGACGGTACTTGCCTCGAATGCAATGTATATTACAAGGATATTGAAGGACGTTGCCATAAGGATCAGAGTTGCTATAAAGAATGAGAAGAGGAGATAAAACAGGGCGATAATACCTTCTCTATCTTCCCTGAAGTACTGGTAGCTGTAGATCACGCCCAGAAGGCCGAGGATGAGTGTGACCTCCACTATGAATGCAGAGGCAGCGTTTACAACGATCCCTGCCACATTCGGATAGAAGAAGGCACCCCCACCCACGTTCAGAAGGAGCCAAGTATTGATTATGAGCGCGGCCAAGAAGAAGATGGCTGGGGATGCCACTAGCCCCCTCCTATTCTTCCTTAAGAGGAAAGATACGATGCCACCGAGGACCAGTAAAAGGGGTGTCGCTGCCGAAAACAATTTCGCTCATTTCTCCACTTTTACAGATGACTTATCATAATATTCGTCCCAGTTGGTATCGTAGGGTTCGTTTAGAAAAGGTACATTGGGTCTGTAGATGCTATCGTCTTTCATGTATGGCTCCTTTGCGAGGCCGCAGTAGAAGATAGATTCAGCATTTATCTTCTTTGGAAAGCAAGAAGGGATGAAGCTTATGGTTAATGTGAAAAATATGGATATAGAAGTTATCTCCGCGAACATAAGTAATAGTAGAAAATCAAGCATAGCAGCTGCAACTAAACAGCCTGCAATTCCTACAATTATGAGAGCTAATGCGATCATAAAAGAGAGCCTTTCTGATGATGTCGGAGACACTTCTATAACACCTCTTTAAAATCTTTTGAATGAAATTTATAAAATAAAATTTATACTTTATGTTTTTTTTTTAAACTAAAAGTATACTTTATGTTGCTTTGTGTACTAACTCGCCTTCTTGAGCATTTTTATTCTTTTCTCACCCCTCCTCCGCTCACATCCGCACAGCATATTGTAGATCAAACTCCATCTCAGGAAGAGAGCTTGAAAGAGTATGTTAAGCTGGTGTTGTTTAATGAGTGGGACGGGTCGGATGAGCGGGCTATTGCAAAATCCTTTTTTTTCTTTATGATAAAGGAGATTACTCTGACACGCAGGTTATTAGGACTTATGAGTCAGAGAAGCCACGGATTAGGGTTCTCTTCTTTGTTAATATTACCAGCCTGCAGGATCTATTCGAGGAAAGAATTAGGGCGAAAGGGAGGACTGATGATCAAGATCTTGCTTCCTCCTTTCCTCTTTCCGTAGGCGCTTCAGCGCGAAGTTGATAGAGTGGCTGTAGCTTCCAAACCTCATCTCCTTAATCTCCCTGGTGAGCCAGATGTAGAGTTCGTCATCCAACGTTATTTGTAGGCGGCGGCGCTTCATAGCGGCTCACTGTATATAGTTGTATGTATGATTTTTATAGTGAATTATACATGTTGTATGTAGAGACAGAAGGTGTGTGTTTTTGTGTAAGGTGGGGGTGCTGAAATACCTAATCGAGTGGCGAGCACTCCGTTATGC
>JBMFMY010000002.1:0-19423 GCA_049970435.1 Candidatus Methanomethylicaceae archaeon | reverse complement strand
AGCTACAACGCTTAAGCATGTTAGCATTTCAAGTAAAGCTCACTTGGATTTCAGCGCAAAGGATAGGCGAAAGCTTAGAGATGAGTTTTTAAAGGAGTGGAGGTTTTCCAAACATTACGTTGATTCAGCAATAAACTCAGTTATCGGCCTCATCAAGGGATGGGTAACACTATACAATAAAGGCAAAGCAGAGAATCCTCCCAACATAACTAGGAAGGCTGTCTACATTAAGAACTCGCTGTTCTCCTATCGGAACGGGATTTTAAAGATAAGCATAGAGCCTAACAAACGCTACCTAGAGCTGGACCTAACCAGATACGATTGGATTCCTAAAGACTTCGATAAGATTGGCGGATTAATTCTCACAGAGAAGGGATTGATACTTACAGTAAAGAAGAACGTTGAAGCCAGAGCGGAAAAATGGTCGTCATTTGACGTGAACCTGTTGAATATAACGGCCTTAATCAACGATAAGGTTGAGAGATATACTCTTAAAGAACCATATCACATCCATAGAGCCTACGAGATTAAGAGAAGGAGAATTCAGAAACTATCAAAATTCAAGCCAGAAACGTCTAGGAGACTTCTTGAAAAATATTCAAAGCGGGAGAGGAACAGAGTTAAAGACTTCATGAATAAGCTCACAACCAAGATAGCGAGAGAGCTTAAAGAGGCTCACTCCGGCGCTATACTTGAAAAGCTTGACGGAATAAAATACAGAGTTTTAAATAGGTCGAGAAACCAAAATAGAAGGCTCTCGAAGTGGAACGCCAGAACGTTTCAGCTCATGCTCGAATATAAGCTAAAATGGCTGGAGTTGCCAGTAAAATTTGTTTCCCCCAAGAACTCTTCTAAGACCTGCCCTCTCTGCTCAGGTAGCATGGCTACCTATGAGGGTAGGTTGATGAGATGTGAAAAATGCAATTTAATCCTCGACAGAGATGTTGTAGCAGTCATAAACCTTAAGATGCGGGGAGTAGGGTTCCCCCAAAGAGCCCTCAATGAGTTAATCGAGAGGGAAGGGTTAAGTAGAGGCGAATGTCTATGTGTTTCCACTTAACTCAGAACCCATTTTCTACTATCTCACGTAATCACTATGACCTCCTTATCTGTCGTCAGAAGTGTGTGTTCTGCCTGCGCTATTGTCTTGCCACTCCTCTCAACTAACACTGGGTACTCATAAAGGAAATGCTCCGAGACCAAACCATCCGTAAACTTGTAGCCCTCGAGATTGACAGCCCAGCGCCTCGCAAAAGGCAACGTCCTGTATCTCCTGAGAAGAGCCTCAAAGTACCTTTTAGCATCATGATCTTTCGGCCCCTTCAACTTCACCACATGCAAAATGTTGCCCGGAGGGCCGTTCACAACCTCACCATGAGCATCCGGCAGAGTCACAAAAGGCTCAATCGCGTAGAGTGACCATGCCTCAAACCTCCAACCATTCTTCGTTGCCACATTGGGCACACTCACACCGGCATGAATTGTGTACCTTGAAATCTGATGCCCTGTGAGGTTGGAAATCGGTTTGTACCCATGGGACCTTATGGTCCTCTCCACAACAACCCCTACATCGGAGATCCTCCCACCAACACTCACAGTTTCCAGTGCCTTTTCAAGTGCCTCATCTGCCACACCTATCATCTCCTCATAGTCCGAGCCTACAGATACAGTCAATGCAGAATCCGCTACGAATCCATTGACATGCGCACCTAGATCAACCTTCACTAGAGCCCCCTCAGAAATAACCATAAGATCTCCAGGTGGCGAGGTATAGTGCGCACCAACGCTGTCTATTCCTACATTGCACGGGAATGCTGGCTCGCCCCCCAGCCTCCTGATCTCTTCCTCGACCTTTTCACAGATCTCCAAAACTCTCACACCCTCGCGAATGAATGACGGAACCCTCCTTCTTACCTCCCTCACAATCTTGCCTGCCCTCAGGATCTCCTCGATCTCTTCTTCCGATAGCACCCATCAAACCCCCAGGGCTTGAAGTTCCCTGACTTGAATTCTTTATCCGTTTGAGGATTGTACCTGCCGACAGAGTTAAAAACACTTCCCCCCAAATTGAGTAGAGTGGTACCCATGTGCGTTCTCGGCAAAGATAAACTCATAGAGTTGAACAAAAAATACAGCATAATCACCCCTTTCAATGAGGCTCAACTGGACGGCGACAGCTATATCCTAACTGTCGGACAAGACACGACACTACATTACCTCGAGCACCAGAACGTCATTTCCCACGAGATCGTGTTCACCCCGCCAAACTGCATAGCCTACCTTACGGCTAAGAGCAGGTACGGTAGGATGGGACTCTCCTTTCTCAACGCAGCCAAGGTTCATAGTGGATTCTGCGGCAGACTCGCTCTCGAGATCGTCAACCTGAGCAATGACAGGAAGCCCATCACCGTAAAGAAGGGCGACCCTTTCATGCACATCGAGTTCATTACTAGGGAGGGCGAACCTTCCCCGTACGAGGGTGAGTATCAGTTCCAGTACATGACCAATGAGGAGATCAATTACTACCTTCCCATACTGAAGAGGACCATCCCCAACTTCGAAAACCTCTCAAAACTCTGGCTGAAGAAAAAGCTGAATCACTAGAACCATGACAAATTTTTCCATCTACTCAATGAATTTCCAGAGTTCATCCCCGACATAATGCAAGTTCTTGACTGCTTTTCCCTTCTTTTTCTCTAGGATCTCTCTAGGTTCCATCAAGAGTGTGCCCACAGCCAGCGCTTTCCCATGCCTCTCCTCAACAACCACAACAACACCTCCTAATACAGCCCTTCCGTCCACAGTCCTTATCCCTGGCGCCATTACATCAGCTCCATTCACTATGTAAGGCACCGCGCCCATGTCAACAACCACTTTGGGGAGTCCATCTAAAACTTCCTTACAAGCACGCAAACATGGTAAAATTGTGCCCCCTGCATCAAATAGCAGGGGCTTGCTATCCTGCAAGTAAACAACCTCTCCCTTTGCCGTCTCCATAACCTCTATGGGCTTCTTTTTATCAATCACCGAATAAATGGAAGGGTAAATCTCCCTAACCTTCTCAAGGAGCTCCTTCTGCTCTTTCGAGCTCAATGGGTGCCTCTTTTTTATGATCAATTCCAATATCTCCGATAGGCTTAAATAACGTCTCTCATAAACCGAGATTGCTAATTAACCTTTACGGCAGGAATGTGTCATGAGTGAATATGGTGCCACAGAAATGCTCACGGAATCCCTCGGCTCCTTCGTCCTAGTTAAGTTGAAAGGGGGTCGAGAGGTTCGTGGGCTGATGAAAAGCTTCGATCAGCATTTGAACCTTGTCCTTGAGAATGCTGAAGAGCTGATGCAAGACAAGGAACCCAAGAAGTTGGGAACCATAATAGTCCGTGGAGACAATGTGGTAATAGTGTCGCCGTCTCCGAGGTGATCTGAATGAAGGGCACAACTTCCATGGGCAGAAGGAGCCGTGGCAAGACACACATCACCTGCAGGCGGTGTGGTCGACACAGCTACCACATACGAAAGAAGTTCTGCGCCGCATGCGGGTACGGAAAAACCCCAAGAAGGCTGGACTAGCGGGGGCTGATACTTGTCTCAGGAAAAAGAAAAATTGCCCCTCTCAGAATTTTACAGGGTTATAGACTACATAACAATATCCAAGTCCCAGAAGTGGTGGTCCGCCGCGGTGCTGACTGAGGCTTATGGAAAGAGGAAAGTCTCCCTCTACCTATGGACCAACAAAAATGGCAAATGGACTAGGAAGCATAAATATGTGATCAGTAGCAAAAACGACTGGACAACGGTGAAGAATGCGGTCGAAACACTCTTAGAAAAGCTCTCCCCCTCAAAGCCCCAGGAGTAACTTTAAAAAAGGTGCACAATAAAAAGAAAAAGAGGCAGTAGGGCCGGTAGCTCAGACTGGCAGAGCGCCCGCTTGGCAATGCGGGTTACGGGCTGCCACCGCACCAGAGTGCGGGAGGCCACGGGTTCAAATCCCGTCCGGTCCACCATAAAAATGTGAACTCACTTTTCAGTTCAGATTACGACTCCCAAAAATTGGAAGCTTTATTATCTTCTTACAAAAAATCGACAAGCCTACGGTTTTAACCGTGGGATAAAGTGAATGCGCTTTAAATATTCTTTGCATATTGTATTCTGGTGTCCGGCGTGCTCGTAGCCTTCTGGTATCAAATACACCCCAAACCAAGACGGGAGAGGCCGTCGAAGAGCAATTTGTTCTCTTTGTGCCATTTGTACAACCATCTCAGGGATCTGAAGATAAAAAAGTGGAGGAACGGGCGCGCCAGCCTCTCGGAGGAAGACCTGAGGCCCGCTACGTTGGAGATGCGGAGGAATGATCAGTCGCTTAAAGGAGTACACAGCTAAGTAGTACAGAACGCCGCCAGAGTATCAACGGCTTTCAATAATTACTTTGATAAAAGATCGAGGCTCCCAAAACACAAGAAGGAGAACAAGTACCGGTCCTTCACATATCCGCAGTCAGGGTTCAGACTCTACGGCTGTATCATCAACAATCGCAGAAGGACCGAACTGAACGGAAAACTCTACCTCTCCAAGATAGGTTATGTGAGGATATTCATGCACAGGCCCTTTATTGGGAAGATAAAGAACTTGACCATAAAGTACTCTGCCGGGGAGTGGTACTCCATATTCATCTGCGAGGTCCCTGAAAGACCGAAGGTACTCGTGGATAAGATCCCTTCAGAGAGGATAAAGGGAGGCGACCTAGGCCTGGAACGCTTCTTAACACTCTCTGAGGCTAATCTCCCAAACTACCCCAGGTTCCTTAAAATGTCTCTGGAAGAGGAGAATATAAAGAGGCTCCAGAGAGCCCTATCAAAAGCCGTCAAAGGATCAAACAACTTCAAGAAACTCTCCTTAAGGATAGCGGGGCTCCACCTCCACATAAAGAACCAGAGGCTAAACTACCAGAACCAAGTCGTCGCATCTCTCTACAGGGATAATGACGTCGTGATATTGGAGAAATTACAAGTGGAAAACATGCTCAAGAACTATAAGCTGGCGAAGAGTCTTCATGACGCATCCTTCGGTACCTTCATAAACAAGGTCAAGTTCAAATCCGATATTCTGGGCAAGTGGTTCGTAGCAGTGGACCCGTGGGGGACAACGCAGTTCTACTGCGGCTGCTTAACATGGGTCCCTAAAGATCTCTCAGAAAGAAAGCACAAGTGCCATATATGTAACGCCGATCTGCCGCGAGACAAGAACTCTGCCCTAATAATAAAGAGGCTCGGCCTCTCGAGGCTGGGCTATGCCCCTGGACTGTGGGTGAACACGCCCACAGACGACGGGCATATACCATCCTTAAGGGGATGGCAAGCCCCTCTGATGAAGTGGGAAGCTCCCGACTTCAGCCGTGGAGAGGACGTCACATTTGGTGCAAGATTATGAGGACGTGATCCCCCTTGCCAGAGATACTCTTTGTAGGTCACATATCCATGGATCGCGTTCGCAATCAGCATGGTGAAAGATTTCAGCCTGGCGGAGCAGCACTCTACGCCGCTATGGGTGCCAAGACGATCTGCAGAGATGTTTCTTTACTGTCTGCAGTGGGGGAGGATTATAAATTTCGTGACTTATTCTTAGACATAAAGGGGTCCATTAAGGTTGTCAAGGGCAGAAGCACGCATTTCTTCATCACCTACGACAAATATTGGAACGCCTCCTACCGAAAGGTATTCATTGGTCCAGGCTCAAAAATAACAACTCGCGATCTGAAGGTCACATTGAACTCTGGATTCAGAATGGTTCACTTGGCTCCTATGAACCCTCCCAAGGTCGAGCGGATGGTGAGAGCGGTAAAAGAAAAAATGCCAGAAATCCTAGTATCCGTAAATTCTTCGATACACTACCTCAATGAGCGCTCCAACAGGCGTGCCATACTGAACGCAGCCTCCCTCTCCGACATATTTATTATTAACGAGAGGGAGCTCCACGCACTGACGGGGATGGAGGTGGTCTCCGAAGCCATAAACGCCATAAACACTAGGACCCTCGTACTGACCCTCGGCGAGATGGGCACCTTAATAAAGTCTGGCAGAGAGGTAGAGTTCGTCCCTGCGATGGCTGCTATAACAAAGAACGCTGTGGATGTGACAGGTGCTGGGGATACATGGGCAGGGAGTTTTCTTGCATCCTATCTGAAAAGTGGGAGCTGGATAAAGGCGGTCTCTTTTGCATCGGTCATCTCTGCCATAAAGTGCACCGGATGGAATTTCGAGAAGATACGCAATCTACACTTCAACAATGTCGAAGAGATATATGATCTTGCCATCGCCCTCAAGGAGCGGGGAAGACAGCTAACCCTCACGGATCTCTTTAAAGACACCGAAAAAATTGAAAAATGAGCTGCTGCTCACAAATGTTGGCCTCCTCCCTTCAGAGTACCCCACAAATAGCTCTGACAATGAATACTATACCGAAAGTTAGGACGATCAGACCCAGAGCTACCACAAAAAAATGGTACCACTTACCAAGCCTCTTTCCCTTTGAACCAAACCCAGCAAGCACGGTTAGCCACACAAAATCTAGCCAGACATGTGAGGCGTACATAACAGCAACTCCGAAAATCCCTGCCATATCGGTCGCGATTATAACCAGCGGTGCCCCTAGTGTGACCCACCATATTATGAAGTACGGGTTAAGGGAGGATAGTCCAAGACCAACAGTTAACGGATGCTCTGACAGCCTGGATATCACACCCTTCTGCTCTTTTCTGGTTCCTCTAATGGTCAGAACCCCGAAAGTCACCATGAAGACCCCTCCCGCAAGAGTTATCCATCTGAGATCTGCCCCCACGATGAAAGTTGCTCCCATCGCTATTACAAATACCAGCGGCAGCTCCACAATTGTGTGTCCCAAACCTACTGATGGTCCCGCTCTCCAGCCCCTCTTTGAGCCCGAGGCCATTGCGGCGAAAGTCAACGGACCGGGCGACATCACACCTGAAGCACTAACCGCTACAACCATGATCAGGAACTCGCCCCAAGACACCGGCACTGGTTTCCGCTCCTCTACTTTCCCCTCCTCCTCCAGAGCTCCTTGTAGACCTCCTCCATCTTCGCGCCCTTCATCCTCAGTAGCAATATTAGGTGATACAGGAGGTCAGCAACCTCATAAACGGCCCTGTCCTTTCCCTCACTCAGTGCTGCGACAGCCACTTCGGTCGCCTCCTCTCCGACTTTTTTGGCAACCTCTCCTATCCCTTTCTCGACAAGACTCGACGTGTAAGACCCCTCTTTTGGGCTGGAGATCCTCTCCGCTATCACCTCTTCAAGTTCCCTCAGTATTGCCGGTCCTCCTTTGAAATCTCTTATGAGCACGTGGAAGCAGGTGTCCTTGCCAGTGTGGCAGACATTGCCGACCTGACTCACCTTGAATAAGAGCGAGTCAGCGTCGCAGTCAGCGTAGACACCCAAAACATACTGGTAGTGCCCCGACTCTTCACCTTTCATCCATATCTTCTCTCTCGACCTGGACCAGTAATGCATCATCCCGGTCCTCAGGGTCCTCTCAAGAGCCTCCTTGTTCATGAATGCGAGCATCAGCACCCTCTCATTCTGGTCCACCGTTACGACTGGAATTATGCCCTTCAGCTTCCCGAAGTTTAGAGTTTCCACAATCTTTCTGATTTCAGGTTCGCTGAACTTTATCCCTTCCATAGGATCACAGCCTGACTGGTACGCCCCTCTCCTTAAGGTACTTCTTAACTTCCTCTACAGTGTATTCTCCGTAGTGGAATATAGAGGCTGCGAGCGCAGCATCTGCCTTCCCATCCACTAATGCTCTATAGATGTGCTCTGGGTTGCCTGCTCCACCAGAGGCTATCACTGGTATGTTCACGGACTCTGAGACCCTCCTTGTGAGTTCCAGATCGTAACCCAGCTTTGAACCGTCATAGTCCATGCTTGTCAGGAGTATCTCACCCGCCCCCATCTCTTCTGCCTTCTTTGCCCACTCCACAGCATCAATTCCTGTCCTCCTCCTTCCGCCGTAAATGTATACCTCCCACCCTCCTCCATCCCTCCTCTTTGCATCGATCGCGCATACGATGCACTGACTGCCAAAGGCCTCTGCCCCCTCCCTCAGGACTTCAGGGTTCAGAACAGCTGCTGTGTTGAGGGAGACCTTATCAGCGCCGGCCATCAAAACCCTCCTCACGTCGTTGTAACTCCTTATTCCTCCCCCCACAGTGAAGGGAATCGAAAGCTCATAAGCTGTCTTCTTTACTATGTCGATCAGTATCTCCCTGTCCTCAAATGAGGCTGTTATATCAAGGAAAACTATCTCATCTGCGCCCTGAGCCTCATAGGTAAGTGCCTGCTCTACTGGGTCGCCCGCATCCCTAAGGTTTTTGAACCTTATTCCCTTGACCACTCTCCCCTTGTCAACGTCGAGGCAAGGTATTATTCTCTTACTCAACACCTTCGAGGACCTCCTTAGCCATCCTCAGATCTATCGCCCCCTCATAAAGGGCCCTCCCAACTATCACGCCCGCAACGTTCGTACCCTTTAGGGGGAGTATGTCCTCTATCTTGGAAAACCCTCCTGCCAAATAAAACTCGGCCTTGAGGCTGGAGGCAACTCTCAGCGAGTACTCCAGACTCGGACCCTTAAGCATCCCGTCCCTCTCGATGGAAGTCATCATTATCTTTTGCACACCCGCCTCCACAAGCCTACTGCACAGCACTCCAGCATCAAGCTCCAGAAGATCCTTCCACCCCTTTATCGCAACCCTTCCCATGAAGTGATCAACCGCCACCATTACTTTCTCGGGACCAAATCTCTTCAAGGCATCCCTTATCGTTCTCAGCTCCAACGCTGCCGTGCCGAATATCACCCTCTCAGCTCCCGACCTTATGTAATCCTCTGCCTTATCGAGGCTCCTTATCCCCCCTCCTACTTGGACCGGGATGCTTACCCCCCTTATCACCCTCTTTATGGCATCCCTGTTCTCTCCGACTCCTGTGGCTGCGTCCAAATCGATCACATGGAGAAGCTCTGCCCCTTCCCTCTCCCATCTTTTGGCGGCATCAAGTGGATCATTGTAGTAGACCGTGACATCCTCAATCCTTCCCCTCCTCAGCCTGACGCATCTCCCACCTGAGATGTCCACAGCGGGTATGACCTTGATCACTTTCTGCACCACCCAAGGAAATTCTTCAGAAAGAGAAGCCCTTTTCTGCTGCTCTTCTCTGGGTGGAACTGCGTTCCTACGAGGTTATCCTTCTCCACTATGGCAGGGAATTGGACACCATAATCGGTGCTGGCAAGGACTACATCTTCTTCAGTCCTGCAGTAGTAGGAGTGAACGAAGTAGAAGTAATCCTTAGAATTCAAATCCTTAAGCAGGGGAGAGTCCTTCAAAACCTTTATCTCATTCCATCCCATGTGTGGCACCTTGACAGAGTTCGGAAGCCTCACGACCTCTCCCCGTATTAGGCCGAGCCCCTCATACTCCCCGCCCTCGTAACTCTTCTCAAAAAGGATCTGCATGCCAAGACAAACCCCGAGCACCGGAGTTCCACCACTCCTGATACCCTCGACGGTCTCTCCGAAGGACCTCAGAGCTCTCATTCCATCTCTGAATGCCCCTACTCCAGGAATCACTATAGCATCGGCGGGCGCCGCCTCCACATCACTCGATGCCAGTGTTACCTCGGCGCCGGCCCTCTCGAGCCCCCTTTTGATGCTGAGCAGATTCCCTAACCCGAGGTCAAGTACGGCCACCTTCATCTAACTCACCCAAGGAGACTCCCGACTTTAGTCGTGGAGAGGAATTGGGTTCTGAAAGCTATACGTGTTAGGGTTCTAAAGTCTTCTCGTTTTGCGTTCTGTGTGATTCTTTTCCCAGTCTTTAGGCTGTGTAGGCTGAACCTGTTTTTCAGGTTGCCTCCTATGTAACAAAGCCCATATTTTATATGTCTGACCAAAGTTCCCTTCTTTAACCCAAGGGAGATTGTTCCACCGTATCTTCTTCTTACTCCACCTTTTTCCGGCTCTAATCTGTGAAGTTGTCTCCTATGCCACCTCAAAGGAACTACGTAATAGAGGCTTCTCGTCGTCGGATATTTTGCCCCGGTTGCCATGGCCGCAAGACACCATGAATCAACGCAGTGAGACTCGAAGACTGTTTTAGACTTGCTCCTAATCTTCTTCAAGCCTAAACTGTCCCTGAACGCCTTCGTCTCGTTTCCGCTCCTCACCTCAACGTCTAAACCAACAGCCCTCAAAGAGGAATAGAAGTATTGCTTGCCCGTCTCTATTGGGCTGAAGTTTGAGTTCCACCTTCCATAGCCTTTTTTCGTCGCAGCTTTGATGTCCTCCACAACGACGCAGGATATCGGCAACATCCTTTTCAGTTGAGTTATTACTCTCAGCTTCGCATCCCACCTCGCCTTAGTTGATGGTGGAATCCTGCCCTCAGGATGCCTGTTGTCTCCTCTGCATGCTCTCCTCCTCGTCTTCCTGTATCTTCTGAGCCTCCGCATTTGTCTTCTCTGCTCCAACGCCTTCTTAACCCAGTCAACAGCCTCCAACATCATATTCAACACGGTATCCTTTGAACCCACGACGGATACCGCCTCGTACTTGCTACCGGGATCAACTCCGACGGCCAACATCTGATTCTTCGGCTCAACTGCGTACTTCAGATGCAGGTAGAAGATTCCCAGCTTGCACCATCTTGCTACGGCTTTACCTTTTTTCAGTAGCAACCTTGCTCTGGCTGGCGTACATGGCATTAGAGGCATCCCTCTTGCGTCAACGACCGGGACTCTGAGCCTATTAGGCCCTCCAGGTCTAAAGCCTGGGTTAGATTTCCCTTCGCCAAAGCCTACAGAGCTTAGCCTTAATGGCGTGGGATTGAGTGGTTCTCCCGCAGATGGCAGGGCTAGGGAGGTACCCTGCCGTGCTTCTAGCCCCGTAGGCGTAGTCCCCGAAGGACTTAGGCTAGTCAGCTCTTTCGTTGGTACCACCATCCCAAGCTCCCGGCTTCAGCCGTGGAGTAGCTGACTTTCCATTAGATCATGTATCTCCCGAAGGTCTTTTCCAAGTTTATTGGTATTGGCTTGCCACCCATTTCGATATCCTGCCTGGCTGGAGGTGATCTGGCGTAAAACTCATTCGAGCTTGCAATGCGCTCTTGGTACGTGTCTTTTGCGTTGTATTCCAGTATCAGACCGAGTGGTAACTTGTCCCCATATTCTAGTTTCAAGACCTCACTCACCTTCGGGGCAAATTCCTCCTTTTTATTAACTGTAGGGTTCCAATCCCTTAGGTAGAAGGTGTTCTTGGAGACCCATTCTGTTGTGGTCACATTGTTCCAGGTTGGGCAAGGCTGTATAATCTCTAGCACACCAGCACCCTTGTGATTAAGTCCTGCCTTAATCAATCCCTTCAGATGCTCCATGTTATATGCGTAACCTCTGGCAAGGAAAGTGTAGCCCGCCATAGCTCCTAAGAGGATTGGGTTGACTGGTTCTGTGATATTGGGGAGGGCGAGACCCTTAGTCTTTACGCCTTTGCCCATTGTTGGCGAAGCTTGTCCCTTAGTCAACCCATAAACTCCGTTGTTATGTATGACCACCAAAATTTCCAAGTTCCTCCTGCCAAGGGCTATAAAATGTCCCATGCCTATTCCGAGTAAATCCCCATCACCTCCATGGACTAGTACTTTCAGCTCAGGATTTGCTATTTTTATTCCACTCGCAAAAGGTATCGCCCTTCCATGCAGTGTGTGGACCCCATTAGCCTTGACAAAGTGGGCTATCTTTCCGCTGCATCCTATGCCCGAGACTATAACAAAATTCTTTTTCTCTACACCCATTTCGGCTAGTGCTGATTTTAATGCCGAAAGTATCCCAAAGTTACCACACCCTGGGCACCAGTCTGGCCAAACCTGGGAACTCCACTCGAGCGCCATATTATTCCCCTCCTTTCAGTACAATCCTCTTTTCCCCATCCATAACCCGCCTATAGGAATGTATCACTTCATCCTCTGAGATCATTCTTCCATTGTACTTCAAGACTCTAGCATCAACTTCCCTTCCGCAATAGTGCTCTACCAACCAAGCAAGCTGTCCCATGTAGTTCGCCTCCACAGCGAAGAATCTCTGGCATTGCCTGATGTAATTGGAGATATACTCTTTCGGGAAGGGTTCCATCAACCTAACATGGAGTACCGCTACCCTTCCCATGGTACTGAGTGCAGGCAAAGCGTCCAAAACCGCCCCTTTAGTCGTCCCCCAAGTCAGGATGAGATCATCATAGCTTTCAGGACCGTAAAATTTCGCCTTGTCAACATCAGGCAGTTCTTTGATGATTTTTGTCTTCTTTTCCATTCTCTTTCTGTACATCTGCTCCCTCACAATCGGATCTTCACATATGTTACCGAGCTCATTGTGTTCATCACCTGTGTACCACTGGAGCGCTTTCCCAAGGAAGGCTCTGGGCGAGACCCCATCCTCTGTGAATTTGAACCTTTTGTAGTTCTCTTCACCATCAACAACTACGCCTCTGTTTATTGAGATATTGAGAGAAGGGAGGCTGACTGCAGATACTGAATTGGCGAGACCTTTGTCCAAAAGGTGTATCACCGGCACTTGGAACATCTCAGCGTAATTGAAGCACTTTACAGCGTCTTCGATTGCCTCTTGGTGATCTCCAGAGGCTATGACAATCCTTGAAAACTCTCCATGACCTGCAAATATCGAGAAGAGGAGGTCAGACTGACTATGCCTCGTGGGAAGCCCAGTTGAAGGTCCTCCTCTTTGATAATATGTAATCACAACGGGAACTTCGTTGTTGCCTGCCCAACCAAGCCCCTCCACCATCAATGAGAATCCCGGTCCGCTGGTGGAGGTCGCGCTTCTAACACCAGTCAAGGCTCCTCCTACCGCCATTCCAATAGCAGAGATCTCGTCCTCGCTCTGGACCACTATTGGAGATCCTATAACCATGCTCTTTTCGTCTATGATCTTGGAAGCCTCCTCTATCGCCAAAGCCTCATCTGCCGCCGGTGTTATTGGATAGTAGGTTTGGAGCCTTAGTCCGCCGATTATCTTACCTATCGCTACCGCGTCGTTTCCCGCTATAAGTAGCCTCTTACCTTTTCCTTTTCCTTTTACCTCCTCTTTTTCTACTTCTATCTTTATTCCTTTTTCTACTACATCTTTTTCTAACCGCGGCAGTTCAACTTGCGAAAGGTTCTCATAAACGGCATCTATGACTTTCTTGTTAACCTCAATAATTCCTGCCTTGCCCTCAAAGAGTTTATCAATCACTCCATGCAGGATTCTCCTATCCAGTCCCATGATGGCTAGTATTGCGGAAGTTATGGCTGTGTTCATGGTTCTTTCAATTGGGATGTTTGTGCCTTTTAGAGTCTCTGATATTATCTTAGAGAAAGGTCTCGCGTAAACCTTGACACCTTCCGCTTCTAGGTGCCCCCTCAGACCTTCAACAGAGTCCTTGATCCCCCTCTCAGCCAATATCGATCTAACTCTACCTACTTTTGCAGGGTCCATCGATGGAGAACCTGTCAGCGTTTTGTTCGATATGATCTCGTCGTATATGATTACGCCCCCTTTCCTGATCTCCAAGAAGTGAGTTGAGAGAGTCTCAGCATCCAGCCCTCCAAGGATATCGACTGGATGTTTTATGCTGCTGATGGGTCTATCGGCAACCCTCACGTGGAAATAGCTGTGCTTTCCCTTTATGTTGGAATGGTACTCTCTAGCTCCAAAGACCTCAAGGCCTGCGCTGGCTGTTGCCCTTATCAGCAGCATACCTGCAGTCTCGACACCGCCACCTTGCGGTCCTCCTATAATTATGTTTAAATCCATTCAGTCACCAGCCATTATGTACTCGTGCGCATCCTCATCAACATGAACCTTGTCATGAACGCTGTGTCCCTTGTGACGATCCCTTTCCGATTTATAAAATGTCTCTCTGCATTCACTACACCACATAAATTCTACCTCCACCTTATCGGCAAAATCCTCACAGGGGCCTTCAGACTCTCTTGTTGGCTTTAACCTCTTCTCGCACTCCCCTATGTATACCAGAACCGCGTCTGGTCTCCACCATTTGCAAACTTTACACGCCCTCAATTTGACCACAAGATAGTAAACATCAAAACGAAATATAAAACTTGGGAAGATTGCCAAAGTAATCCGTATACTATAACACAACCCTTATACATCAAATAAAAAGAGTGGGATATGGAGGAGGAAAAATTGAAGATCGGATTTATTGGTCTTGGAATTATGGGCTTGCCCATGGCAAAAAACCTCCTAAAGGGTGGTTACAGCCTTGTGGTACACAACAGGAGCAGAAAGCCGGTCGAGGAGCTTACTTCGCACGGTGCTGAACAAGCTTTCTCAAGCCGCGAAGTTGCCGAGAGAACGGATGTTGTCATCACTATGCTCCCTGACTCGCCAGATGTTCGAGAGGTCATTTTGGGCAGAGACGGGGTCATAGAGGGCGTCCGACCCGGAATGGTTGTGATAGACATGAGCACTATCTCTCCAAAGGTCTCAGTCGAGATCGCTAATACCCTTGCAGAGAAAGGAGTTGAAATGCTGGACGCTCCCGTCAGCGGCGGTCAGAAGGGGGCTATTGAGGGAACTTTATCAATAATGGTGGGTGGAAAAAAGGAAGTTTTCGAAAAGTGCCTTCCTATCTTCAAAGCCATGGGAAGAGTGATAGTCCATGTAGGTGGCAATGGTGCCGGCGAGATCGTTAAGCTCTGCAACCAAGTGATCTGTGCACTTAACATAGTCTCTATGTGCGAGGGGATAGCCCTCTGCAGAAAAACGGGTGTCGACGTTGCAAAGATGATCGAGGTTGTCAGCGGCGGTCTGGGCGCCTCGAACATAATCTCAAACCTTGCCCCGAAAATACTCGCTGGCGATATGGAGCCAGGCTTTAAATTGAGGCTTCAACAGAAGGACCTTCGATTGGCACTCCAACTCGCAGAGGAGCTTAAGGCACCGCTCCTCGCCACTGGTTTGGCTCACCAAATCTTCCGAATTGCAGAAGCGAAGGGTCTGGGCGAAAAAGGCACCCAAGCACTGATAAGAGCCTACGAAGCCGTAGCCGAATAGAAGTAAGTTTTAGCTATTAACAACAAAAACAGGATCCTTTTTTTCTAAGTATGAACCTACTATGGAGAAAAAATACAAGAACCTAAATATGAATTCTGTTTGAACCTCTGCAAAAATTTAAATACTAAACTCCATTACCATTGAAAAAAAGGTGTAATTGCTTGGGACTAGCCAAGTACATCATTAGACGGGCAATATATATGGTCCCGCTGATCATTGGCATCTCTCTTGTCAGCTTCCTTGTCATGTATGCTGCTGGAGATCCTATTCAGCTTGCCACAGCAGGCAACCCAAGCATAACCGAGGCACAACGACAATTTCTAAGAGAGTACTACGGTCTGAACGATCCCATTCCTGTCCAATATTTGAGATGGCTCGATCACTTCGTCCATGGAGATTTTGGAAAGTCATTATATGGCGGAAGGCCCGTTAACGAAATAATTTCCTCTCTGGTATGGGAGACTGCCAAACTGCAGCTGATATCGATACTCCTTGCATTCTTCATATCTATACCTGCAGGAGTCTACTCGGCTGTTAAGCAACGTTCGGCTGCGGATTACACAGTTTCCAGCGTGGCAATATTCGGGATATCTGTGCCCGTCTTTTGGTTTGGTATAGTCCTTATACTCATATTCTCCTATCATCTTGGCTGGCTTCCCTCTGCCGGCGCACATGGCGCACCTTACCTTTGGCCGGTATTCGGGATTCAGAATGAATTTCTGGATGAACTTGCTCACTTGGTATTGCCAGTGACAGTACTTACCTTCGCGAACCTAGCCTACAACGTCCGCCTCCTAAGGGCTGGCATGCTGGAGGTTCTAAGGCAAGATTACATTCTCGCAGCGAGGGCGAGTGGAATTCCGGAGAGAAAGGTTCTCTACAAATATGCTCTCAAAAACGCAATAACCCCTCTACTCACACTCCTGGGACTCTCAATAGGTGCAATGCTCGCCGGAGCTCCTGTCACCGAGACTGTTTTCAGCTGGCCAGGGTTGGGTAGGGCCTACGTAACAGCCTCCCTGAGGCTGGACTTTCCACTCATAATGGGTATAACAATGATCATCACAATAATGATTCTGATCGCGAACCTCGTCACAGACTTAGTTTACGCTTGGGTAGACCCCAGAATAACCATCGATTAGGAGGCTAAAACAGTGAACTTTGTAAGGAAATCCAAAGATGGAAAACAGCAAAGGAGTGCCAGCCAGTGGGCTGTTGCTTGGCGAAGGTTCAAAAAGCACAAATCTGGTCTCGTAGGCCTCGGTATGATTGTTGTCTTATTGTTGATTGCCATTTTCCATAACCAGATAGCGCTCTATCCCGCGAGACCCGATCCAGGCGCCTTTACGCCCCTCTATGAAGGCGAATCTGCCCAGCCGCCTTCTTGGAAGCACCCGTTTGGAACGACCGTAATGGGTACCGACGTATTCAGCGAGGTTATTCATGGATCCATATACACCATCTATGTAGCTGTGACAGTTACACTCATCAGCATGGCTCTCTCCGTGGCTGTTGGCATAGTCTCCGGATACTTTGGTAAGCTTGTGGATGATGTTCTTATGCGTGTGACCGAGATCTTTTTGGTATTCCCATCTCTGCTTTTCATACTTCTGTTTTCCAGAATCTACCAGCTGGGCGTCGCAGAACCCTTCTGGAATATTTTTGGGATAAAAATACCTGTTGGTCTAACAATAGTGGTGGTTATAGTATCAATTTTCGGGTGGGCATCCTATGCCCGTGTCGTGAGGGGGGAGGTTCTGAGAATAAAGGAATCTGAGTTCATTCAGGCTGCTAAGAGCTTAGGTGCGAGCTCTAAATGGATCATGCTCAGGCACATATTCCCGAACATTTTACCTCAAGTGATAGTTTTAGCAACCCTAACAATGGCGTCGGCGGTTCTCGTCGAGGCTGCTGTGAGCTTCCTGGGATTTGGAGACCCCAACACCATAACATGGGGGCGCCTGATGGAAGAGAGTTTACAGGATCTGTCGACAGTTTGGTGGGCTGAGGTCTTCCCAGGATTGGCAGTGTTTCTCACAGTGCTCGCATTCAATCTTGTTGGCGACGGTCTCTCAGACGCACTTAATCCAAGACTAAGGGAGTAGAGCGACATGAACTTGCTTGAGATTGAGAACCTCAAGACATATTTCTTCACAGAGGCTGGCGTAGTCAAGGCTGTGGACGACGTAACTTTTTCAGTGGAAAAAGGAACTACAGTCGGACTTGTCGGGGAAAGCGGAAGCGGCAAATCGGTCACAGCACAGTCTGTGTTGAGGATAGTCCCAAGACCCGGGAAGATAGTGGGCGGCAAAATACTCTTCGAGGGCGAGGATCTTCTCCTCAAGAAAGAGGATGATATGCGAAGGTACCGGGGAAAAAAGATATCCCTGATATTCCAGGATCCGACGAGCTCACTGAACCCGCTGTTTACCATAGGCTCACAACTCGCGGATATTGTAATTGAGCACGAAAAAGTCAAGAAAGATGAGGCCATGGATCACGTGGTAAAGGCACTAAGAATTGTCAAGTTGCCGGATCCTGAGCACGCCATATACCAGTACCCCCACCAGTTCAGCGGTGGAATGAAGCAGAGGATATGCATCGCAAGAGCCCTCCTGCTAAATCCAGAGCTCTTGTTTGCAGACGAACCCACAACAAACCTGGACGTCACAATCCAAGCCCAGATAATTGCTCTATTGAAGGATCTCCAAAGCCAGCTGGGCATGACCCTCGTGATGATCACTCACGATATGGGAATCGTGGCAGAGATGTGCAAACGTGTCGTAGTCCTCTATGCAGGAAATGTTATGGAGAGCGGTAGCATTGAGGATGTATTTGAGCGACCCCATCCTTATACAGAAGCGCTGCTCAAGGCAGTCCCGAGGCTCGACGAGACTAAAAGGCTGATCTCTATCCCTGGCAACATTCCAAACCTCATAGACCCTCCTTCAGGCTGCAGGTTCCACCCAAGGTGCCAGTATTCAATTGACATCTGCAAGGATAGGAAACCGCCTTTGGAGGAAGTTGCAAACTCTCACTTCATATCTTGTCATAGATGGCGGGAGCTACAAGGAGGTAGAGGCTGAAATGCCGCCCTTACTAGAAGTTAGGGACCTTGTAAAGTATTTCCCGGTGTACTCGAGAGGAATCTTTAGGAAGAAGATAGTTGGAAACGTTCATGCCGTGGACCACATATCCTTTACTGTAAACGAGAGAGAAACTGTTGGTCTCGTGGGGGAAAGTGGATGTGGTAAGACAACAACAGGCAAGCTAATCCTGTATTTGGAGAAGCCTACGTCGGGGCAGATATTATTCGAGGGCAAGGACCTTGTGCAAATTTTCTCTAAGGGTTCTAGAGAGGAACAACTTAAATTTAGAAGATCTATCCAGATGGTCTTCCAGAACCCATATGCTTCTCTTGACCCTAGAATGACTGTGTATGATATAATAAGCGAGCCGTTCAAGATTCACAAACACGTACCATCAAGCGAATGGAAAGAGCGGGTCTACAAGTTGCTAGAGATGGTCGGTTTGGAGCCCTACCATGCGGAAAGGTACCCTCACGAGTTCAGCGGCGGTCAGAGGCAGAGGATTTGCATTGCGCGCGCATTGGCAGTCGAACCTAAATTCATAGTTGCTGATGAGCCGGTCTCCTCTCTCGATGTTTCCATAAGGGCTCAGATCTTGAACCTGATTATGGATCTTCAACAAAAGTTGGGGATGTCTTATCTCTACATCTCTCATGACCTTAGCTCGGTCAGACAGATCTCGCAGCGCGTGATAGTAATGTATCTGGGCGAGATCGTAGAGTACGCACCAACTGAGAAGTTGTTCGACCACCCAGTTCACCCTTACACAAGGGCATTGATGTCCGCAGTTCCAATTCCTGATCCCAAGAGAAAGATGAACATAATTGTTCTACCCGGAGAAGTGCCTAGCCCTATAAACCCCCCTACAGGCTGCAGGTTCCACCCAAGGTGCCAGTACGCCGATTCAAGATGCAAGGAGGAGAAGCCACAGCTCTCTCAAGTGGATATTGACCACTATGTTTCATGCCACTACTCTCAAAGGTTTGTATAGCCATCCTCGAAATATAACCAATTTATTATTCCTATTTTTATAAAAGAATTTTATTTAAATCGGTTTAAGACTTCCAAAAAGCACTCTTCAAAAGTTTTAGAATGGCAGATCTTAAATACAGTTTGCGTTCAATATTTGAATACACCACAAAATTTGGGTGAAAATATTATGAGATCCATATCGATTTTTGCAAT
>JBMFMY010000001.1:0-29177 GCA_049970435.1 Candidatus Methanomethylicaceae archaeon | reverse complement strand
TGGCATCTCTAGAGCCCGATTACCTTTGCATAAAGGATATGTCTGGAATTTTGACCCCGCATGTTGCCTTCCAACTAGTCACCATGCTGAAGAGAATAGGGCTTCCAATCGATGTACACAGCCACTGTACAGCAGGCCTCGCACCAATGACTTACTTGAAGGCAGTGGAGGCTGGCGCTGATATATTGGACTGTACAATATCTTCGATGTCTGGGGCCACTTCTCAGCCTCCTATCGAGAGCCTCTACTATGCATTGAAGGAGAAGTATCCAGTAGAGCTGGATCTGCACGCCATTCAAAAGGTTTCAGACTACTTCTGGGAGATTAGAAAGGGGTTTGAGAAGTTCGACTATGCCAAGAAGGAGCGCCCCGTCGATTTGGGAGTTTTGATACATCAAATCCCGGGCGGGATGCTCAGCAACCTCATCTACCAGCTTGAGCAGCAAAGAGCACTCAACAAGCTAGAGGAAGTTCTCAGAGAGGTGCCGAGGGTCAGGGAAGACCTTGGATGGCCCCCTTTGGTAACCCCAACTAGCCAGATAATAGGCGCACAGGCAGTCCTCAACGTATTGGTTGGTAAATACAGACTGGTGCCGAAAGAGGTCAAAGACTACATAAAGGGACTTTATGGCAGACCTCCTGCACCTATATCGAAGGAGGTTTTGGAGCTGACAAAGGAAGAGGTCATAACGGTCAGACCAGCTGATCTTTTACCGCCAATGTGGGAAAAAGTCAAGAGCGAATTGCCGAAGGATTTAGTGGAGAAGGAGGAAGACTACCTCAGTTATGCGCTTCTTCCAAATGTGGCACTCGAGTTCATGCAGAGAAGAAGGAAACGCTTTAATCAGAAGGTAAAGAGTAATTAGTGGTGTGTGGCTATGATATTTAGGCTTATGTGCCGACTGTGTGGAAGGGAATACCCTCTTGATGCTCGGTGCTGGAGCTGCTCATCGTGTAAACTTCCACTAAATTTAGTCGCTGAGTATCCAAGATATAACAGGTTTGAAGAATTGGTCGAAAAGGAGGAGGCATGGCTTTGGAGGTACAAGAAACTCATCCCCTTCTCAGAAAGACACATAACTTTAGGTGAAGGGGGCACTCCTCTGATTGAGATAAAAGATGAGGGAGTTTTTTTAAAGCTTGAATACTTTTCGCCAACGGGATCTTTTAAGGATAGAGGCGCAGTAGTGAGTGTCAACAGGGCAAGACAGATAGGTGTCAAAAGCATTGTTGAGGACTCTTCAGGGAATGCGGGTATAGCTGCAGCTGCTTATGCTGCCAGGGCGGGCATAAAAGCCAGGATATATGTTCCGAAGGATGCGCCTGTTGCAAAACGCGTTCTAATTCGCTCATGCGGTGCAGACATTGTGGAATGCGCTACAAGGAAGGAGGCATCGATCAGAGCTGTAGGAGAATTAAGACCAGAAGATCTCTACATAGGACACACGTGGGACGCATTTTACATAGAGGGTATGAAGACGGTAGTGTTCGAGTTGTTTGAGAGAGGTAGAGTCCCTGAGGCGCTTGTGGTGCCCGTTGCGAGTGGTACGTTGTTCTTAGGGCTGTTTAAGGGTTTTACCGAGCTCACAGAGATGGGATTCATCGATAGAATCCCAACTTTCTATGCTGTACAGGGGGAGGGGTGCGCTCCGATATACGAAGCGGTTCACGGCTCGATGCAAGGATCAAAAAAGAGTTTGTTGGCTGACGGGCTCAGAATTGAAGATCCACCCAGGAAGAACGAGATTTTGGATGTGATCAGAGCGACTCATGGTGATGTGCTCACAGTAAATGATGACGAGATAATCGAAGCACTAAAGCAGCTCTATAAGAGAGGCATAATAGTAGAACCAACATCCGCAACTGCATATGCGGCGTTTAAAAAACTCAAAGGCTTAAGGGATACTTTGATACCGATGACTGGGACGGGCATAAAGACCGTTGACAAAGTGATCAGCATATTTACCTAGTGGACGCTCTCCACAATAAGAATCTGGAGCCTTATCGCCAGACCTATGTAAAATTTTGATTGTCATATTGTTAAGTTTTAATGACATAGTTAAAATTTTACGTTTATTTTCTTAGTTTTTAAATAAATAATAAATTCCGTTTATACAAAAAAAATTAATATTAAATGAGGCGTATTTCATCTTGGGTGGAAAAATGGACGAGCCGGTGATATCCCCCGTTGTGGGTAAAGTTTTGTCGATAAAGGTTAAGGAGGGGGAATATGTCAAGGAGAACGACGTCGTTTTGACCATGGATGTGCTGAAGCTCGAGACGGAGATAGTTGCACCCAAGTCAGGTAAAATTAAAGAGATCAAGGTGAAAACAGGCGATCAGGTGGAATTGGGAAGCACGCTCATGACAATAGATGTTGAGGGTTGATCTATATGGACATCCAGAGCGTCTTTCTCTTCTCGCTGGAAGTATTTTTGAGCTTATTCATGTTTTCACTGTTCGTTGCAGGGGTGATTTCACTCATTAGGCGTTTGACCAGAGAAAAAGCAAAGTGATGAAAATATGCCATTTAATCTTTTTGACATCATAGGCCCGTTTTTCCCAGGTATATGGACTTTTTTCTTGGTCCAGCCCCTTCAAGCTTTGGCGAGGCTTGCGCTCATATTCATTGGTGGCTTGTTTGTGTTTTTGGGCTACAAGAAGATAGTCGAACCACTAATAATACTCCCCATGGGTTTAGGGATATTGTTCTCAAATATGTCCATGCTTGTTCTGCCAAACGGTGCGATCGGAACGCTCCATGTAAACCCCATGGTCTCTTCGCCATCAGATGTGGTACAGGCACTGCAGATATTCTGGCTACAGCCTGTTTACACCTTGGCTTTCTTGAACACTCTTATAGTATGCATGATCTTTCTCGGGATTGGTCTGATCACCGACCTATCATTCCTCATCTCGAAACCACTCATGAGTCTCTTCTTGGCATCCTTTGCAGAGCTGGGGACAGTCTTCACACTCCCGATGGGAGTGATGGCTGGTTTGAGTCTGAAGGAGGCAGCCGCAGTATCAATAGTGGGTGGAGCGGACGGACCGATTGTGCTTCTCACCTCACTTTTCCTTGCCCCTGAGTTGTTTGTGCCGATCGGGATAATTGCCTACATATACTTGAGCGTTCTATACATACTGCAACCATACATCAACAAGGCGATAATCCCAAAGGCAGCTATGGGAACCTACATGGATCCGATGAAGATTGGCAAAGTAGATCAAAGGGAGAAGCTGATATTCGCCGTCTTGGTGGGTGGTTTGCTCTGTCTACTGTTCCCATCCGCCGCACCACTCTTCGCATCTTTCTTCTTGGGCGTCGTGATAAAAGAGGTGAAGATCGAGAGGTACACAAAGTTCTTGGATGAAGTCGTGCTGTCAGGATCGACTTTCTTCTTGGCATTTGTCCTGGGAATGTTGACCACATCTGATGTAGTAACTAACCCTAAAGTATTTCTAATACTTGTGCTAGGGATAACGTCTCTAATCCTTTCTTGTGTTGGAGGAGCGATCGGGGGGATGGTACTGTATTTTATAAGTGGAAAAAAGATAAATCCACTTCTTGGTCCTGCCGGCGTTTCATGTGTTCCCACAACAGCTAAGATCTCACAAAAGATGGCCCAAGAGATAAATCCCAAGAATTACATAATACTTTACGCTATGGGTCCAAATATCGCTGGAGTTATAACAACTGCGGTGATATGCTCGCTATACATTACAATAATACCTCTAATGTGATAACCGCCAATTCACGAATGGAGAGGGATCCCTTACGTGAACCCTCTTCATTGTTACTAAATTTCGGCAACTATAATGAGATATATCACAAAATTTAAATAATGGTTTTCACATGTTTGTTGATGGTGATATGGCGTGTACAGACCTTATTGGTATCCTAGGTATGGACCCTGCAGGTGCGGATTTGGTCCTCATGCCTACGGTTTCTGGTACAGAACACCCCCGTTGGTAGAACTCGAAGCTATCAAGGAATCTTTAGAAAAAGAGCTGGAGTACATCAAGCGTGAGATAGAGAGAATAAAGAGTGAAAAGAAGGTAGAAGGATAGGGGATACCTAAGACGGAAGTTGGCAGGCTTAATGCCAGAGTAAAACATCAATCCTGTTGCAGGAGTCTTCATAATCTAATACAAAATTTTTTCTAGCAGTTTTCACTCCGCAAGGATATTAAGTCGCCAGAACATAAAGTTACTCTATGCCAAGAGGATTTTGCTGTAGATGCCGAAGGGGGATGGTAGGCAGAACCCCTAAACCAGTTCAGATACATAATCTGCCGCCCATCGACGCGTTAATTCCATATCCAAAGGAGCTTAACGCCCCAGTACACTTGGATCTGGCAGAGTTGGAGGCGCTCCGCCTTGTGGAGCTGGAGAAACTGTCTTATGATGAGGCAGGCCTGACCATGGGTGTCTCGAGGAACACTATATGGCGCCTGGTTGAGAGTGGGAAGGAGAAGCTCATCTCAGCTTTCTTTGAGGGTAGAAAAATCGAGATACATAAGCCATGATTAAAGCACAATGTTGATGTGTTTGGCTAATGTTTATTGATTGCTTTTCTTAGGATGATTTTGAGAGAATCAAATAGAACTAAGCCTTTGCGGGCAGAGTCTTGACTATGGCGTTTGCCAAGGAGTCAAATACAACTCTTCTCGCGGCTCTTTTGAAGATCTTACCACCCATTATATCTACGAGCCTGCCATTCTCGGCTATCAGATAAACGCTGTTGGATAGACAGATGCCAACTTGTTTGCCATTCAGTATGATCCTGTCTCCATATTCGGCATATTGAATCTGCCTGATCTCCCTGTTGCCCTCTTTGCTTACTTTCCTGATCTCCAGACTCGGGCGCAGCACACCCAAGGATGTTGCTTTTTTAATTGCCTCTAACAATACTTCAAAAGATTCATTCCACACTATTATAGTACCGTCGGGTCTGCCATACCTCTCTATCTGAATCAGAGGAAGTGATGGCATGTTCTTTAGCAATTTTGTGTTGGAGATGATCTGAGCAACGTACATAATCCCGCTTTGCATGCTCCTGCCCGAGTTCAACAACACTAGCCCGTCTATATCCATGATTGATATCTCATCAAGAATACGACTCAGGGGCTTTTCAGGCTTGATAACTCTGTTTTTGACCTCTCTGTAAAGAGCCTTCATAGCACTTTCTCCGACCGGTATGATCGAGACTTTGAAGCCAGCGAATTCCAGAGCATATCTTATCCTCTCGAGCCATCCCTCCAGTACAGGTTCTGATGAAAGTGGTGCGATCACAATTTTTTTGGATAACCTTCCACCGAGGGTGTCAGCCAAGTTTCGGGGCAGCCACTCCATGATCTTGACCGAGCCACCAGCACACCTCAGCTCTTCAATTATTTTGATGAGGCGATCGTCAAATGATTCCACGATCCAAGAAGACCTTTGCAACTGGAAAGCGTTAACGCTTCTTAAGGCGCGGATGAGCCTTATCCTGATCCCGCGAGGGTCCCTTTTGCCCTCTATGTCATAAAGTAGTAGAAACATTTTCACCAGTTTAGAATATATTCACCGTCAACTTTAACTTTAACTGAATAAAAGATAATAGACGTGATTAGAATGACGTCGTTTTCAGTAACGTCAATAGCCAGACACCCACCTGCAGTAGTATTTCCTTCGAGCACGAGTGTCATTGATGCCATAAGGATGATGCACAAAAAGAGTGTTAGACATGCAATCGTATCCAATGATGGGCAGAGGGTAGATGGACTGGTCTCCGCCAAGGACATTCTCAATTATTTGGGAGGGGGAGAGAAGTTCAATATCCTCATGGACCTTCATGGAGGAGACCTGCATAAGGCGCTCCACTCGCCTATAGAGCCTATAGTCAATAAGAAGCCGATAGTTGCTCGAACCACAGACACCCTCCCCGAACTTATGTCTCTAATGGCTAAGAAAGATATAGGCATGCTACCATTGATAGATGAGAATTCCAGGATTTGGGGCTCACTATCTGAGAGGCACCTCTTCAAATTGTTTGAGAGCAACCAGATGTTTGTGAAGGTTTTTGAGGTGATGTCAAAGCCACTCATAACACTCGACACTAAAGCCACGCTACTGGACATCTCAAGATTGATGATAGGGAGGGACATTAGAAGGGTCCCTATAATGAGCGATGGTCAGTTGTGGGGGATTTTGACCGTCAAGGACATCATGAGATTTTTGGCAAGCGATTATGTGGAAGACGCCATAAAGCGAGGGCTCTGCGAGTATCTTCTCAACACGAATGTCTCTAAGATCGCAACCCTGAACCCTAAGACAGTTAGTCCAGATGCGGATCTCAGCGATGCTGTCAGAATAATGAATGCAAATAATGTTGGGTCTTTGATCGTTGTCTCTTCCGGAGCCCCTGTAGGGATCTTAACTGAGCGGGATCTGTTACTAAAGCTCCCTAAGCTCAGAGGAGTGGAGTTCATGACGGATGTTGTCAGGAACAGGGTAATTGTCGGCAGGATACACTTCTAAGGCGTATGGGTATTGTGATGGTAAAATCAGATTATGACTGCAACAGAATTTTAGCTTCGTTCTATGGCATATTAGCATTGATAGTCACCATTACATATTTGTTGGCATTTGTTTCTGCGCTCTATGCGTTCTTTTCGCCTGAGGGGAGCTCTTTTGCGAGTCAAAGTTACAAGATCCTCAAAATTAACGCACTTTACTTCTGGAGTGTGAGTGTTCAACTTGATGTAAAGGCATCGGAGATTTTCTTACTACTAAATGGCATATTCGCTCTCGCTTTTTTGACGGCATTTTTTTCTAACGAGCGCTGGCATTCTTCGATTAAACTCATGTTAACAGAGGGCAGGGTTGGGTTAGCCAAAAGGAACTTCTTGGCAGTTATGCCTGGAATAACCTCTGCGACTCTGCTACTAACAACTGCGCTAAACCTCCTTGAGGAAAAGGCAGGGGTAAGTGTGGGAGGCCCTTCTTTTACCGATCCATTTTCTGAGATCTTCACACTCTCATATGCTGCAATATCGGAGGAGATTGGGTTTAGGTTGGTGCCGATACTCTTACCAGTGGCAGTCTACGTGTTGATTAAGACGAGGCGTCTTCTCAGGGGGGTGAGTAAAAGATCTCTGGTCTTCATGATCTTCGTTGCGATGTTGAAGCCAGAGTCTTATCAAAGGAGGATCGGCTTCAAACCAGACCAAGGGTTAAGAGTGTTGGAAGTATTATTAATTCTAATATCATCATCAATGTTCTCTTACGCCCATATGTTGTATGGGACTTGGGGTTTGGGAAAGATTCCATCCACATTCTTCGCAGGACTGGTAATAGGATACTGCTCGGTGAGATATGGCTTTGACAGTGCGGTTCTATTGCACTGGTTCTTTAACTACTACTGGAGCGCTTTATCTCTGGCAATGATGCTACCACCCCATTTCGCTATGATAAGCGATGTTGCGTATATTTTAACTGTTTACTTAGGAACGTTTTCGCTCGTCTTTTTTGCTTTTAGTTTGTTGGTTCGGAGAACGTAGTTCCTCTAACAAATCCGAAAACCAAAAGTGGAGAAGATAGCCCCCAGTTTTTGATGTCTATGTAATTTAACTTTACGTGTTATTTCTGCATAAATCTTTTTATAACAACTCTCCTAGCTTATTGATGAGTGTTTATAGTGATCTCCTCCCGCCCTAAAGGACGGGGATTCCACTTTTCTTTAGTTACTCCCTAACAGCGCTTTGGGAGCGTTTCTGAATTTTCCCTTTTTTTAAGGGGCGAGGTTCCTGCTCTGTCCGTAGGGCTCGATCCATACAGTTACGGAGGCCCAGCGTTGGACCTCATATCACCAGCGCAGAGGCGCCTTAGGGATCCATGCATCTGTGAAGATATGCGGCAAGAAGAGATTAATTTTCGGCTCTCATCCCCACCCTTACGGAAGGGGACTTCCCGCCGACAAAGTTAATCAGTTCGCTGAACGACACTTTTAGAGACAATTATTTGCAATTTTGGTGGCCTTCTACAGCTCTCATGACCTCGTTTATGAACTCTTCGAGCCCCTGACCCTTTGTCGCAGCCATCTTTGTGCATGGGCCAAATATTGATTCTGCTGAGGCGATCTGGGAGGGCGTCGATATGTCTGTCTTGTTGAAGAACGTGAGAAACTTGTTTGAGCTCAGGGTTTTCTTAAGATCTTCGTAGAGGGACCGCTGATCCTGAAGTGTGAAGCCATTCGACTCTGAGACATCGACAATGAATGCTACTGGTCCTGGCAGATGGCTCAGCGCCGATATGGCGAGTAGTTCGGTCTGGCTCCTCTTCTCGAGAGGTCTGTCCAGCAGTCCAGGGGTGTCTACAATCTGCAACCGCCTGCCATTGACCTCGACGTGTCCGATCATAACCTCCTTTGTTGTGAAGGGATAAGACCGGACCTCTGGCTTGGCCGAAGAGATCGCGCTCACTATCGTAGATTTCCCCACTCCTGGATATCCAGCAAGGATCACAGTTGGCAGATCGGGATCCGCGGCTGGCAGATCCTTCATTTTCTCCCTGATGGAGGAGAGTGTGATAAGATCGTTTTCTAACTCCCTGATGAGGGATGAGAGGCGACCCATAAAGGACCTCCTCACTTTCGCGGCTTCGCTTGGCGTTGAGACGCGCTTTAGGCTTGAGGTGGAGGATCTGCTGATCTCCCTGATTATCCTAGAGGTCCTGCTGATCCTACCGAGAAGGGATCTTGTATTAGCTACCCCGAAGGTTATCTCCAGCACATCCCTGTAGAAAGGGTGGATCTTCTCTATGGAAGGGAAGGACTTGACAAGGTGCTCGAGGTAGCCAGCAGAGATCCTCTCCGCAGTTTTGATCCTGGCAGCCTCCCTCCTCTTCGCCTTCAATATGGCAGGCATCCTCTGCGGCATGGACACCTCCGCCCTCGTTGCCTCGCGTAGTGACTTGTTAATGAGTTCCTCCGCAGTGAGGACCGTGGGTATGTTCTCGAATGGCTGCCTCATCTCGATCGCCTCCAGATGATCTCTTCACCCCTCCTTATACATAAGACCCTGTGGTAAGGGATGACCACATCCTCGCATATTATAGCCCTTGGGGCAACGTCCCTTATCTCCTCCCCCCTTATCACCTTCCTGTCATCAGGTGCCCCCCTGTGTAGTATGACGACCTCCACACCCGTTAAGCCATCTTTGGAGGTCCACCTGATCTTGTTTAGAACGTCTCTAATGGTGGGCATCTTTCATCAACAAGGTAAAAGCTTATTTAATCCGCTTCTCATCCTTTGAATGCTGAAGGGGGATTTTAAATATTGCCTGAGGCGCAAATAGGGTATCCACCGGTGGGTGCGACGACTGTAGGGATCGTTTGCAAGGATGGCGTCGTTCTCGCCTCTGAGAAGAGGATCTCTTACGGTTTTTCCATAATGAGTAAGGCGGGTAAGAAGGTATTCTTGGTGAATGACAGGTTAGGCGTTGCCTTTGCAGGGCTGGTCTCAGACGCGCAGGCTGTCCTGAGGAGGCTTAGTGCAGAGGTCAGGCTATACGAGCTCGAGTACCACACGAGGATGAGTGTAAGATCCGCAGCAAAGCTACTTGCAAACCTTCTGTATTTGCAGAGGTACTACCCAGTCTTCACTGAGACCATTGTTGGAGGAGTGGACGAGGACGGGAACAGGCTTTTTGTCCTGGACCAGCTCGGTTCTCTGATCGAGGATAAGTTCGCCGCGCTGGGGACAGGCGGTGCCATGGCGATCAGCGTCATTGAGGATGGCTACAAGGAGGACATGAGTGCCAGAGAGGGCAAGGATCTCGCTGTGAAGGCAGTGAGGGCAGCCATCTCGAGGGACGTGGCTTCTGGAGACGGTGTTGACGTGGTGGTCATATCCAAGGAAGGGTCAAAGGAGGAGTTCTTTCCCGCCAAGTAGTGGCTGGTAGTTTTGGCAGAGGAGCCTTTCAGGACGCTCAGGGCACAAGGTTATCAGATAGTTGGCAGGCACTCGGCAGTGAAGACGTGCCACTGGGTCAGAAAGGCGCTCACAGAAGGCAAAATATGCTACAAGGGCAAGTTCTACGGTATAGAGACGCATAGATGCCTACAGATGAGCCCGGCTGTGGTCTACTGCACCAACAGGTGTGTTTATTGTTGGAGGCCCCTGCCTGGAGAGAGAGGTTTCGAGTGGGCAGGGGGCGAGATACCACTTGAAGACGAGCCGAGGGCGATAGTGGAAGGGTCGATAGAGGCTCACAGGAGGGCGCTGAGCGGCTACAAGGGGAACCCGAAGGTCTCTGAAGGGAGGTACAAGGAAGCAATACATCCAAGGCATGTGGCTATTAGTCTGAGCGGGGAGCCCACACTCTACTCCAGGCTCTCCGAATTGATAGAGGAGTTCCACAGAAGGGGTATGACAACATTTCTCGTGACAAATGGGACCAACCCAAGGGTGCTTGAGGATCTGAGGGAGCCGACTCAGCTCTACGTCTCTTTGAGCGCCCCCTCTGAGGGGGTTTACAGGAGGGTCTGCAGGCCCAGCGCTGAGGGGGGCTGGGAGAGGCTCATGAAGACCATCGGGATGCTTCAGACATTCTCCTGCCCGACTGTGGTGAGGATCACGCTTGTGAAGGGGTTAAATATGGAGGATCCAGAGGGATATGCGAGGATCCTGAATGTGGGCAACCCAACGTATGTCGAGGTGAAGGCTTACATGCATGTTGGGTCTTCCATCTGGAGGCTGGCAGCGGAGGCCATGCCCAGCCATAAAGAGGTAGTGGAATTCGCGGGTGATATAGCAAGTAAGTGTGGCTACGATATGGTTGACGATGTACCTGCGAGCAGGGTTGCACTGCTGAGCAGGGTCGCTCATAGAAGGAAATTTTAGGGCAGAAAATAGGTGAGTTGATTTTGGAAATCGGTGATATAATATCCGAGATAAACAAATCGCTGAAGTTGAAGGATGAGAGGAGGGAGAAGTTGATCTCCTACTCGAGAGAGGTGATTAGGAGGTCGGGAAGCGCCATATTGGCCATACATAGGGGGGATTTTGGCAGGGCTTCGGAGCACCTCGAGGCTGCGCGAGAGACCCTCCAGTGCGCGTTGGAGGTCTGCAGGGAACAGCCCGAGTACCTTTATACAGGCTCGCTACCACAGGCGATGCAGGAGTTCGCCGAGGCTTCCATAGTGACGTCATTGTTGAAGGGAGAGGGGTTTTTGCCGCCCGAGAAAGTCGGGGTGCCCGCAGAGTCCTACATCGCTGGGCTCGCAGACGCAGTGGGTGAGATGAGGAGATACGCACTCGACTCGCTCAGGAAGGACAATTTGGAGGAGGCTGAGAGGATCCTAAAGGCGATGGAGGAGGTCTACGTCTCCTTGAAGGGACTGGATTATCCCAGGGCTGTTGTTCCGAACCTGAAGAGGAGAGTGGACATGATAAGGAAGCAGGTTGAGGAGACGAGGGCTGATGTGACCTTGGCGCACCAAGGTAGGCTTATTAGGGGTAGCATAGAGAGGGCGATGGGCAGGCTCAGGGGGTGAAGGGTATGAGGCTCAACATAAAGGAGATCTTAGAGAAGGCTGAGAGTGACTTTGAGAGGTGCTGGATCGAGACTGGAAGCCTTGTGGGCGGCAGAGGGGCGTTCAGGGCAGGGAAGAAGGGTAGCCCGCACGTGCTGATGGAGACCGTAAACAGGCTGAGGGAGGCTTATCTCGAGCTCGGATTTGACGAGGTGGTAAACCCTATGATAGTTGAGGAGGCAGACATTTACAAACAGTATGGGAGCGAGGCTCCGGCTATACTGGACAGGTGCTACTACCTCGCGACTTTGCCGAGACCAGATGTGGGCATAGGGTCGAAGGAGGTAGAGGCGATAAGGCGGGCTGGAGGACCAGTGGACGAGGGCAGCTTAGAGAGGCTCAAGGCGACCCTGCACGACTACAAGAAGGGGAGGATCGATGGAGACGACCTGGTGGAGAAGATCTCAGAGGCGCTGAAGGTGGAGGACACAGTGGCACTGAAGATCCTCAATGAGGCTTTCCCTCAGTTCAGCAAACTTGAGCCTATCCCCACCAAGCAACTTCTCAGGTCGCACATGACCAGTGCCTGGTTTTTGACTTGTGCTGCTGTTCAGCACAAGCTGGAAAGACCGGTGATGCTCTTCTCCGTTGGGCTCAGGGCTAGGAGGGAGCAGCAGGAGGACGCAAAGCACCTGAAGTTCCACCATGCAGCCTCTTCTGTTATAATGGATGAGGAGGTCTCGTTAGAGGACGGTAAGAAGGTCTCTGAGGAGATCTTGAAGAGGCTGGGATTCAAGGATGTGAGGTTTGAGAGAAAGAAGATAACGGCGAAGTACTATGCACCCGGGACCGAGTACGAGGTCTTCGCCAGAATGGGAGGATCTGAGTGGTTCGAGGTCGTCGACTTCGGGCTCTACAGCCCCGTGGCGCTTGCTAAGTATGGCATAGAGTTCCCTGTCCTCAATATTGGGATAGGGGTCGAGAGAGTGGCAGCATTGCTGTACGGATACAGCGATGTTAGGGAGCTCTCTTATCCGCAGTTCTATGGCGAGTGGATACTCTCTGATGCGGCCCTTGCTAGGCAGATAAAGTTCATAGAAGAGCCTGCGACAGAGGAGGGGAGGGCTGTCGAGGCTGCCATAGTCAGGGCGCTCGAGGAGAACAGAGATGCCAGCAGTCCATGTGAGTTCCTGGCTTACGAGGGGAACGTGGGAGGGAGAAGGGTGGTCGTGAAAGTATTCGAGCCGGATCCCAATGTAAAGCTCGTTGGACCGGCAGCCTTCAATGAGATCGTGGTCTACAACGCAAACATCCTCGGAGTGCCAGAGAGGGGGCTCGAGAGGGTGAAGTTGGTGGAGGATGCAAGGGAAAAAGGCGTAAGGACAGGGATAAGGTACTTGGACGCCATAGCCAAGGCGGCTGCTGCGAGGATAGAGAGGGAGGGGAACGTGGAGCTCAGGGTGAGGATGGCGAAGCTTCTCAGCGATGTGAACCTCAGACTCACCGACGTGGGGATGAGGTACATCACAAGCAGGGGTGGAAGGATCGATGTGAGGGGTCCTGTCTTCGTGGGCGTATACTCGAGAGTTGCCCCCTGATCCATGAACATTCGATTTTTTTATTTTGAATTCTTAGATTGCAAAGAGGGCAGACTATGATCTTTGATGTCCGGAGGGCGATCGAGGCGCAGAAGAGGCTTGCCGGTATGGTGAGGGAGGAGAGGCTGTCAAGAGATCCTGAGACGATATGCGGGATGGATGTGGCATATACTGGTACAAGGGGTTTTGGCTCGGCCGTGGTGATGACCTATCCAGAACTTGAGGTCCTAGAGATCGAGACTGCAGAAGCCAAGGTGAGGGTGCCCTACATCCCGTCGCTCCTGGCGTTCAGGGAGATGCCGGTGCTCTTCAAGCTCTTCAAGAAATTGAGGATCAGATCGGAAGTGTTCATGCTAGACGGGCACGGGGTCTTGCACCCACGCCGTTGTGGACTTGCTTCCCACTTTGGGGTGGTCTTCGACGTGGCGACTGTCGGGGTTGCCAAGGAAATGTTGAGCCTGGAAGGCTCGGAGGTCGTTGGGGATACTATCAGGGTGAATGGGGAGATTTTGGGGAGGATTGTGAGGAGAGTTTACGTGAGTGTGGGAAACAGGATAACTTTAGAGGATTCCGTCCGGATAGTGTCGGGGTGCATGAGGGGGCACAGGGTTCCGGAGCCTTTATTTCTCGCTCACAGAATATCAGATGAAGGGGCAAGGAGGGTGGGGCTTGGAAAGTGAGGAGTGGTTCGCGCTGTACCACCTCCTAAATTTGGGTGGACACAAGAGGAGGGTGGTCATAGGCACAGAGGAGCTCGGCAAGATAATGGGCATCTCTCAGCAGACGGCGTCGAGGAGGCTGCTACAGCTGGTTAGAGACGGGTATGTAGACAGGGAGATTACCCCCAGGGGGCAGAGTATAATAATCACCAAGAAGGGGCTCTCGGCTCTGAGGGAGGTCTACGAGGGGCTCAGGACAGGTTTCGAGGAGGGCAGGAACATATTCTTCCTGAGCGGGATAGTCTTCACGGGCTTTGGGGAAGGGGCCTACTATGTTACCAAGAGCGGTTACAGCAGACAGTTCGAAGAGAAGCTGGGCTTCAAGCCTTATCCAGGAACGCTGAACCTGAGGCTCAGGTCTATAGAGGATATAAAGGTGAGGAAGGAGCTTGAGCTACTTCCAGGGATCGTGGTTAAAGGCTTCGTGAATGGAGAGAGGACCTACGGCGATGTGAAGTGCTTCAAAGTCAAGATAAACGATAAGATGGACGGTGCATTGCTCCTGATACACAGGACGCACTATGGGCAGGACGTTGTAGAGGTCATAGCAGGGGAGAGAGTCAGGAAGAAGCTCCAACTCAAGGATGGGGATCTGGTCCAGCTGAAGGTCCTTGTTTGATGGGGTTTGTCGAATAGATGATCTTTCGGATCATCGAGGAGCTGACATCACCGTATTTGTTTAGCTTCACTATCTTGACCCCGAGGTTCTGCTTTGATAGGAGTTCGGCGAGGTCGTCTTGGTCATAGCCAAGAGCAATTATGTCGGGATTGACCTCCTTTATCACGGCAAGGGTGTCGAAGTCCTCACCGCCAAGAATAGCCTTGTCCACGGGCTTGAGGGCCTCGACGAGGGTTCTCCTGTGCTCCTCCTTCATTACTGGAGGTCTGCCCTTCTTGTTCATTATCGTGGAGTCCCTTGCCACCACGACTATGAGTTCTGCGCCCTCGCCTCCCAGTTTCTTGGCCTCCTCAAGGTACCTTAGGTGACCGTAGTGAAGGAGATCAAAGCATCCGGCTGCGAGGACTCTCTTACCCATCTGCACTCACCCTCACAACAACTCGATCTTGCTTCATCCTTAATCTTGTTTTTGCTCCCATTTTGGGAGTTATATTTCTAATTGTTTTAATCCTTGCTTTTTTGTTGGGCACTTGATTTCCAATAAAGGCACTTAATTTACAAATCGCTTTTCGTTACCTTTCGAATCCCATTCGTACTTCAGCCATCCGAGGTTCCTGCACGCATCCAGCAGACCCTCGCAGTACGCTATACATACGAGAGATGTTAGAAGATCTCCTCTACTGAAATAGTACTTCGAGTCCTCGAAGTATTGCCTCGCCAAGGATATATTATAGTGGAATTTTGAGGATAACTCAGGATCGGTTGGCGGAGAGACGACCATATCCTT
Source organism: Candidatus Methanomethylicaceae archaeon (assembly GCA_049970435.1). Taxonomy (GTDB): domain Archaea; phylum Thermoproteota; class Methanomethylicia; order Methanomethylicales; family Methanomethylicaceae; genus JBMFMY01. The sequence continues at coordinate 13,937 of JBMFMY010000001.1, read as the reverse complement.
TAGAACTGATTGTGTGTAGTTGATGTAGCGCTCAATTTTTTTCTTTGTGGTTTCTTCGTCCATCTCGGTCACCATGAGTTGAAGTCGTAGATTTACCAATAAAAGTGTTAAGATTTGAGTTTTAAGGGAGTTTTTAATCAAGAGTAAGGATTAATGTTTTGGTTTAGGTTTTAGAGTTTTGGGTTTAGGGTTTGAGGTTTGAAGTTTGAGGTTTAGGTATCAAGGTTCAAGGGTGACCTCCCCGCCCTAAAGGACGGGGCTTCCACTTTTCTTTAGTTACTCTTACAATGCTCGGGGAGCGTTTCTGAACTTCCTTTTAGGGTATCTACTCTGCCCCATCCGCAGGACTTGCCCTCATCGGCAACTCTCAGTTTGGGCAGAGGACCAGCGTCGGACCTCGTATCACCAGCGCAGAGGTGCTTTAGGGGTGACCACTCCCCGCATCCGTGAAGGTATATGCGGCAAGAAAAGTTGTATGTCTTTCGGCTTTCACCCATCCATTACAGAAGGGGGCTTCCTGCCGATGAAGTTAAAGCGGGCCCGGAGGGATTTGAACCCTCGACTATCGACTCTCCCCGAAACCGCCGGAGGCCGACGCCCTAATCCATGCTAGGCCACGGGCCCAACTTTCTCTACTCCTCACAGTTCATTAGAATAAAATGAGTTGAATATATTTTTATTATTATTAAATTATTAGATATTTCTGTGAGATCACTTCGTATGCTTTACGTGTAGCAAGTTGCAATGAGCTAAATTTGATCTTTTGAAATTGGTCGACCTGCAGGTTCCTTCCAAAGATCACTTCGCAGCACTATTACCATTTTTACAATATGTTGAAGACTTCAGATCACGAAGACTACGAGTCTATGGGAGAGCCAGAATATCAGAGAGAGGTAAATCACCACGAATAATATGAAGATGGCGTCGCTTTTTCTGAGAGAAAGCTCCCTGTAGTAGGTTTTTTTGACCCTCAAGCCAAATGCCCTAGCTTCCATAGCCTCGGCTAGTCTGAAGGATCTCCTTATGGTGCACATTATGAGGGGGACCAAGATCATGGCGTACTTCCTCATCTTCTTCAGGTGCATGCCCTCGAACTCTATCCCTCTAGCCTTGTATGCGTCAACTATGTTTGAAAATTCTCTGCTTATTACGACGGCGTATCTGGCTGAGGCAACGAGCATGTAGGCAAAGTTGTATGGCAACTTGAGTTTTATCAGAGCCGCGCTGAGGTCGTCGGGGTGTGTTGTCAGGGAGAACGCCGAGAACGCTATCAATATGTTTATGAGGCGCAGAGATGTTGAAACGGTATAGTAAAGGCCCAAGTACAGGTAGTTGAGGGCGGCTATCAGGACTACCAGAAGTAGAACAGACCAGAGCGCCCTAACGAACTTCGCAAGGCTCCTTGCTGCGACCATGTATGCAATTATCGTTGCCAAGACCATTAGCTGTGACTCTATTGTCAAGAAGTAGATCGAAAATGCGATGGTGAGCAAGCACCAAAGGATCTTAGTCCTCGGATCCAGCCTGTGGATGGGTGTGTCTCCCCTATGCCACTGAAGTGCCTGGAGGAAGCTGCTCAAATGTTCTCACCCCTCAGAGCCCTTATTATCACAGATGTCAGTTCTCCAAGGTCGCGGGCAGGGTTGTTTTCGAGCAGATGGTTCCGCTTCAGCATTTCGGCGATCTCGAGTAGCTGGGGCATCATCAAGTTAGCATCCTCAAGAATTGCCCTGTTACCCAGTAGCTCTCTCTTTGATAGAACCCCTAGGACTCTGCCCCTCTTCATTATGATGAACTTTTCAGCCACATCGTAGGCAAAGTCCACGTCGTGGGAGATTATAACAACCGATTTTCCCTTCTCCAGTTGCCTCCCCAGGATGCGCCTCAGCCTAATGCGCTCAATCTCGTCCTGTCCCAATGTGGGCTCGTCAATGATGAGAGCCTGCGGGTCCATGCTCAGCACAGAGGCTATAGCCACTCTCTTTCGCTCGCCCTCGCTCAGGGAGAGCGGGGGTAGATCCCTAAGGTGCTCCAGCCCTAACTCTCTTAGGACGGAGGCGACCCTCTCTGAGGCTGAGGTTTCGCTCACACCAGAAGCCCTGGGACCAAGCGCCACCTCTTTCTCGACTGTGTCGGAGAACAACTGGTAGAGCGGGTTCTGGAAGACATACCCGATCTTCCTTGCGAGCTTGGCAGAGGTGGTCTTCCTAGTGTCGGTGCCGTCTATGAGGACTTTGCCGCTCGTCGGGCGGAGCAGCCCGAGGATGAGCTTGGCTATGGTCGTCTTACCTGCACCATTCTCCCCCATTATAGCCACAGACTCGCCGCGATTGATCTTCAAGTTTACGTCTCTGAGAGCCTCGTTCCCATTTGGATAGGTGTAGCTAACATTCACAAACTCTATCAGCGCCGACACTCCAAAGCACCCCTCAACTCGCTCTCCAGATCGTCGACGGATAGCGGAACCTCTCCAAGAGTCACCCCGTTCCCGCAGAGTAGGTGGTAGAGCTGCACGACCCTGGGTAGGGAGACGCCGAGCCTCTCCACGTCACTACTCCTCAGAGCGTCGGCGGGTCTGCCATCAACCACGACCCTCCCGTCGTTGATGATAATCACCCTTCCCACCTTCTTGAGTATGAAGTTTAGGCGATGCTCCACGATTATGACGGTCATTCCGAGATCCCTGTTCAGTCGGGCAACAAGGTCAATCAGGTCTTGGGCGCTCCTCGGGTCGAGTTCGGAGGTTGGCTCGTCAAGCACGAGGATGTCGGGCTGCATGACGAGTACAGATGCAATGGCAACCTTCTGCAACTGCCCGCTGGAAAGCTCTTCAACGGATCTCTTCAATAGGTGCTCGATCTGGAGCAACTCAGATATCTCTTTGATCCTCTTAGAGATCTCTCCCCTCTCAAGACCGAGGTTCTCGAGCCCAAATGCGATCTCTGCCTCCACAGACATCCGAGTTATCTGATCCTCGGGGTTTTGGAAGACCATGCCCACATGTCGGGAGAGTTCGCTGGTGCTGGTGCTCCCGACGTCCATCCCCATCACCGTCACCCTCCCTTCCATCCTGCCGCCGTAAAAATGAGGGATGAGCCCGTTGAAACACCTGCAGAGTGTGGACTTTCCGCCGCCTGAGGGTCCGGTGATGAGCACAAATTCGCCACTGTTGATCTCGAGGTTCACATTGAAAAGAGCGGGGTCTCGTCTCCTGGGATAGTGGTATGTGAGGTTCTCGACAGAGATTACCTTCAAGGTCTAACACCAATCAATCAGAGGCGAAGTATTCAGTGATACCTGCCCTTCTCAGTGCCTTTATCACGAGGTATCCTATAACGGCGCCCGGACCGCAGCTGACCTCGAACATTATCCAGAGAGCCCAGACGCCGGATAAACCCATTATGGGCGGCACGCTGACGCCTATGGCTGGGACAAGGAGGTAATAAGCCAGGGTGGCACCTATTACTGTCGTCCCTATGTTCTCTGTGAAGGCGACCGCGTCCCTCTTTATCCTCAGATAGTGGTAGATTATTCCAACGACGAATCCACCTGGAATGCCCCCAGGGAAGGCAAAAAGGGTCCCGAGACCGAGCATATTTCGGAGTATGCCAGTTAGAGCAGCTGCTCCTGCAGCCCAGAAAGGACCCAGAAGGATCCCAGCTATTATATTGATCATGTGCTGGAAGGGGTAAGCCTTGATTGGACCTATCGGAATGAAGAAAGGCGAGAGGGCCACACCTAAACCAGCCAGTCCGATGGTCATCGCGATCATTCTCGTGAGCGGAACTTTGTGGGCAACTGCCATAAAGATCACATACGTTAAGTTAAAATAAAGGGATTATATAAACTATACATAACTGAATTATAATTGTAAAAATATATCGCCCAAGTAATTTGATTGTGGGATGGTCTCTTGCCAGCAACCGTTCATGTTGAGGATTCTCTGAGGAGGGACCTTGAGGAGCTTGTGAAGCTGGTCGAGAGACACGGGGGCGAAGCCAAAGTAGTGGAGACGAGGGATATAGTGGTGGATGAGAGAGCGCGGCTGAAGTGCATGTATCCTCCATGTCGTTGGTACGGCAGTAGCATAATGTGTCCGCCGCACCTCGAGTTGGTCCCAAGCGTGACTAGAAGGATCATTAGGAAGTACAGGTTTGCCATACTGATAAGGCTGGGCATCCCCGTAGAGGATCTTGCGGGACCGGATTGGGCTAAGAGGCATGTGCCGCATGAACTCAAGCTCAGGGAGGTCGTGGGGCTAGTGGAGAGTGAGGCGCACAATATGGGATACTACTTTGCGCTTGGATTTGCTGCGGGAGAGTGCTCGCTTTGCCTATCAAGGAACATCGAGTGCGATGCTCTAAAGATAGGCAGGTGCAGGTATCCCTTCAAGGCGAGACCAGCGATGGAGGCAGCAGGCATAGACGTGTTCGCCACTGTCAGAAAGGCAGGCTGGGAGATACACACGATAACCCCGACGAAGGAGATATCATCAATACCGTGTGCAGGTCTGTACGGGCTAGTTTTGGTGCAGTGATGTAAAAAGATAAGGTTCTGTCAAGCGGTGATGGAGGCTACATTGGGAAGAGCGCTCATCGTCTCGCCAACGGAGATGGCGTGCGGTCCAGGTCCAGGATCCTTCGGTGCTCCCGTTAAGGACAGGGTGCTCAGAGGAGAGACCCACCACTCTCTAGGTCTCTTCGAAAAGCCAGATGCTGCAGCAAAGTGCCTAAGTGCCAACACAAAGATGATGCCTGGCGCGGTTGCATATGTACTGAAGGCGCCATTGGAGCTGAACTTGCTCGTTCCTGACACAGTGATACTCAGGGTCTTGCCTGAACAGGCCATGTGGCTCTGCCACACCCACTCCTACAAGGAGGGAGGTCATCTCAAGATTGAACTACAGACCGAGGCTAGCCTCTGCTCAGGTGTCACCGTCTCTTCATACCTAAAGAACGAAATACAGATTGGTCTTGGGTGCTACGGCTCAAGATCCGCAACAGATATTGCTTGGCAAGAGATGCTCGTCGGGATTCCGGGATCTATTCTCGTTCAGGTCGTAGAAACAATCGAGCGATTGAACAAGCCCATACTTGACTCTAGGAGCAAGAGGATCTATCTCGAGGCTTATTTGAATAAGACCAAAGCAACAGTAGCCACCACAGAGAACAAAACTTCGTAAATTATAGAAAAAGCCTAAACTTTTCATTTATTAGTTTTTGAACTTTTATTTTTATTTCCATTTTTCATTTCGCTTTTATTTCACGGTGGTAAAAATCATATTCACCTGCCAACCAGATCAATGTGCATCCTCAGGTAATTCTTCAGTCCCTTGGTTATTAGAAAGTTCAGCTTCACGTGCTGCCTTCCCGCGTACCCAAGTTCCCTCGCAAGCCAAGGTCTCTTGATCATCATCCTGACCCTCTCGGCAGCCTCCTCGACACTTCCGACCAAGAACCCTGTAACCCCGTCTATGACCTGCAGAGTGATCCCACCTGCCTTCGTCCCTACCACTGGTACACCCTTCCATAGAGCCTCTGCGACGGTGAGGCCGAAGCCCTCACGAATCGAAAGCTGCAGGGCTACGGTCATAGACCTCTGAAATGCGTTCACCTCCTTATCCATCACCCCATCCAAATTGGTGAGTATGTGTATGTCCCTGTCCCCTCCAGCGTACCTTACTGTCTTATTGTACCACTCGTCTCCCTCCGCATCGTCATGTGCAAAAGATCCGATCATCAGGAGCTGGATCCCCTCCAAGTCTTTTTTCAACATCCTAAATACGTCGATCACACCTGTTGGGTTCTTCCAAGGATCAAACCTCGCCACCTGCCCTATGATCGGTCTCTCAGGATCCACACCGTACCTTTCGAGCACCTTCTGGATATCCGTGGTAGTCAGTGGCATGTTCTTCACTGCCAGCGGATCTATTGTAGGGTAATCTATCAAAACCCTCATGCCTGCAAGATCTCTTGGAATGTACTTCTCCAACGAAAACACCGCAGCATCATACATCCTCACATACTCCCTCAGCATCGACCAAACCCTCATGTTGGGGTTAGAGGTGTCTATGTGACAGCGCCAGACCCACTTCTCGTCCCCTCTGTTCTCTATTAGTGGGAGTGGCTGTGGGTCATGTATCACCACAACCTCGGAGTCGTGGCATATTATTGAGGCGTTTCTCCTGTTCGTTTCCAGATATAGCCCGAACATATCTTTATCTAATGATACTCCTTCATCCCCCTGCAGGGCGTTGTGTATCTTCTTTGTTATCCAAAAGAACTCCTTACTCCCCTCTATGGTCTGCCACTCAGCCCTGAGCCCAACAGACTCCGCAAGAGGGACTATCCTGCTGAGGATCTCGGCGACGCCACCGCCAAACTTTGTTGAATTCACGTGGAGAACCTTTGCTCCCTTTATGTGCTCAGCCAGACCCTTTATGCTCTCGACCTCACCGCTACCAACTATGGGCGCATATTCCTCTATTCTGACCATTCAGACCATCATCTCGATCATGTGCTCTATGCCCTTGATCCTCACGCTCCTCCCCAAGACATCGACCCTCGAGACTATTCCCACGAGTTGCTGGTCGCGAAATACTAGGAGCCCGCTCACATCCATGTCCAGCATGCTCTTTACTGCTGCTCCTACATCTGCGTCAGGATCTATCCCCACAAGATCTCTGGACATAAGCTCCTCTACCCTTTGCTTGAATATGTTTGCCAAGGCTCTCTCTACACCTGCATTTCTGGCCCTGACGAGCTCTCTCAGAATGTCGCTCACAGTTATTATGCCAACGACCTTGCCCCTGTCAGTAACCGGGAGGCGCCTCAACCTCTCGTTTACCATTCTTTGTGAGGCCTCAAGAATCGTGGACTTTGCCTCTTCAGCGTGGATCCTACGGCTCATTATCTGATCCACGCTTATCCCCATCTCCTTGCCCTTGAGCCTCTCGAGAAATCCAACTTCCTCGACTATTCCCTTGAACCTGCCAGATTGATCCACCAGGATAACATACCCCACCATGTTTTCGCATATATATTTCAGAATAGTATCTAGCCTGGCATCATCAAAGAATAAGTGGTGTATCTCATCCATGAATAAATTTATGGGCTCATTCAGTATGGCGTCCAAGCCTTTTTCCTCAATAAGCGAGGTGCCGCGTCTTCCGACCAACACCTCAATGACCCTTCTACCGCTTATAAAACCCTCAACCTTGCCCTCATCGTCTGTTACTGGCAACCTATAGCGCGCCTTCTCGCCTCCAAGGAGGCTCACTGCCTTAATTAGGGGATCGCTGAACTTAACAACCAAATCCGACGATGAAAGTTCACCAATCTTTATACTCTTCAGAATAATATATTCTCAGCAAATAATTATGCTTTTCAAATTAGGGAACAAAAAAGATAAAAATCTCCTAACGGTCTTTACAACAAAGGGAGGGCCGGTAGATTAGTGGCAGATCACCTGCCTTGCACGCAGGGGGTCGTGGGTTCAAGTCCCACCCGGTCCACTATATGTTAGGGAGTCTTTATACAGCCCTTTGACACTCTCCACGGCTGAAGCTGGAAGGTTCTTGCTTCTAGGACTTTCATTGGTCTGTTTTTTCATTGCCCTTTTAGGCTCCCCATAATAGAAAAACTTTGGCTAAGCTTATTGAAGAGCATAACTGGTAGATTGTTCATTGAGTTTAATGAGCAAAATTCAGAAATGGAGTTTCAGAGACTATCCACTCTGGTTTGGTTTAGAAAATATTGTGATCCCCGCCCTGGCGGACGGGTCTTCTTGTGAAGTAGAGATAAAAATGGTAATAAGTGATATATTTATATAAAAAGGGGAAAAATAGTAGCTAATTCCATGTAATATCGACAATGTTTGGTGGAAAAATTGGCCTCACCTCCAGCATCACAGTCTTACTACAATGCTATAGTAAGCGATAGTCGGCTTGTATGCCTGTTTGAATACTTGGTGAGGGAGGCTAAGGATGTCCTGCTGCCAGAGTTCGATCTCCAGTATGGCTACACTTACCCAGATATAATAAAGAGCTGCAAATCGACCCCACAGGAAACGGTCGAGATTATTAATAAATTGATCTCCCTCGGCCTTGGCAAGACGGAATACCATGACCAAGTCCTTAAGTGCCCATACTGCGGCTCCGAACACATTCGCGTGTACTTCCATTGCCCTTTTTGCAACTCAACGCAGCTTTACAAGGAGCTCCTGCTTGAGCATATTAGGGATGGCGTCATAGGGCCCGTTTCAAAGTTTAAAGATCCTTCCGGCACCTTGGTTTGCCCAAGTTGCGGCTCGAAACTCAATGTTGAAGGGAGAGATTATAGGACGATAGGGGTGTGGTACAGGTGTCTGATCTGTTACAGGCAAGCAGATCTGCCGAAGATCACATACTTGTGTAGTACCTGCAAAAAGGAGGTTACTGTTCACGGGCTTGTTATATCATCTGTACCTCGTGTTATAATGAACAAAGCCGCTATGGAGGAGTTCTTGCGGCAACATCTTGTCATAAGACCGATAATGAACGAACTTAAAGCCGCAGGTTTAACCGTGAACTCCCCTGGGACTCTAGTTGGTAAGTCTGGAACAATGCACCCGTTTGACGTCGTCGGCATAGATAACTCAGGCAGAGCCGTCGTTGTCGATGTGATAACTTCTAAAGAGGCGATTAATGAATCGGTTATTTTGAACACCTACGTGAAGGTGCTGGATACAAGCTCGGCAAAGACCATACTCGTCTGCATGCCGAGGTTGACTGAGAGTGCAAGAAAGCTCGCACCTCTCTATGGGATAACCGTACTCGAGGGATCCACAGTTTCCGAAATAATCACACTTCTAAAGTCAGTGCTCTCTCAACAGAAAGTATTGTTGAGTTGATATTGCTGGGAGAAGAGCAGCTGTGGCACTGAGAGAGCGTCGAGGAGGTCCGCAAGACTCTCTCAGGTTGTGCAAACCTTAATACAGACGGGAGGCGTATTTTTGTACATGGTGGAGATCAGGTTCATTTCGGCATGTCCCAAGGACTGCTACGACACATGTGCAATGTATTCCTATGTCGACGACAGCGGCAGGGTTGTCAGAGTAGAGGGTAGGAAAGACCACGGGCTAACGAGGGGATTCCTCTGCAGGAAGGGGCAGAGGGTATTGGAATGGGTGTACTCGCCTGAACGTCTGAAATATCCCATGAGGAGAATTGGACCGAAGGGCAGTGGAAGGTTTGAGAGGATAAGCTGGGATGAGGCCCTCTCTATAATCGTCCAGAGATTAAAGAGTGTTATAAAGGATTATGGACCGCTTGCCATCCTTCCGTATGAATATGCTGGGCACATGGGTATTCTGAGCAGGTATTACCCATACAGGTTCTTCAACAGGATAGGTGCGTCGCAGCTGGAGTACACAATATGCTCTGAGACTGGTAAGTGGGCGATCACTTACCACTACGGCACTTATGCGGGGATGGACCCCGAGGATCTCCTGAACTCAAAGTACGTTGTGGTTTGGGGGTTCAACCCGGCATGGACCGCGGTACACCTCTACTCCCTGATAAGGAGGAGCGGCGCGAAGGTCGTGGTGGTAGACCCTGTTAGGAGCGAGACCGCGGAGCATGCTGACCTCCACATCCAGCCTAAGCCAGGGACCGACTCGGCGCTGGCACTTGGCGTGGCGAACTACATAATACAGAACGGGCTATACGACAGGGAATTTGTGGAAAAGCACACCTATGGATTCGAGGAGTTCAGGAAGTCCGTCGAGCAGTACACCACTGAGAGGGTGGCATCCATATGCGGCGTGGATGAGCATGTTTTGGAGGGTTTTGCCGAGGAGTATGCTAGGACAAAGCCATCAGCGGTGCTCATAGGGCTTGGCATCCAGAGGAACGCCAATGGGGGAGAGATTGTCAGGAGCATATGCCTCCTGCCAGCACTCACCGGAAACATAGGGAGGCGGGGGGGAGGGTTCTTCTACTCGAACTCTGCGTATTTCACAGTGGACTATGACTTCCTGAAAGGCAGCACCGGTGAGAGGCGGAAGATAAACATGATAAAGCTTGGTGAGGCGTTGCTGGACGAGAACCTGAAGCCACCTATAAAGTTCCTCTTCGTTTACAACTCCAACCCTGCGGCGGTCTGTCCCGACCTGAATAAGGTGAGGGAAGGGCTCTCAAGGGAGGACCTCTTCACAGTGGTACATGACCTCTTCATGACAGACACCGCTGACTTTGCTGACATTGTATTGCCAGCTACGAGCTACTTCGAGACCTTTGACGTCCATTTCACGTACTGTGGGCTCTACGTCGCGGTGAATGAGAGGGCGATAGAGCCGCTTGGGGAGTGCAAGTCCAACTTCGAGGTCTTCGCAGAGCTCGCCAGGAGGATGGGCTTCAACGATATAGTCGCAGAGCCGGAGAGGCTAGCGGACGAGGTTTTGAGGAGAGGTACAGGGTTTATGAAGGGAATAACGTTGGAGAGGTTGAGGGAGAAGGGGTTTGTGAGGCTAAACACCCCGAGCGCACCGCATGTAGCCTTCTCGGAGTTTTTGTTCGGGACTCCGACCGGTAAGGTTGAGTTCTACTCAAAGAGGGCCGAGGCCGATGGTCTTCCGCCCGTGCCAGGATATACCGAGGTTCATGGCGACTATCCCCTAAGGTTGATCACGCCTTTCCACAGGGATCTGATGAAGAGCCAGTACTTCAACATCGAAGGGATATATCCAGGCGGGAAGAAGGACCTAGTTGTAGAGGTTAGCGAGAAGGATGCGGCCAGTCGTGGCATAAAGGACGGTGACCTTGTGAGGGTTTACAACGAGAGGGGCTGGTGCATTATGAGGGCAAAGCTCTCTTCTAAGGTTCAGAGTGGGGTGGTTTTGAGCTACGGGATACCTTGGCCCAAGATTGTGAGGATGGGCAAGACGCCAAACTTCACCACGAGTAGTAGGGTCTCGGATATGGGTGGAGGCTCGACCTACCACACAAATTACGTGGATATTGAGAGGTGGGAATAGTTTCTCGGCAGAGAAATTGCATCGAGAGCTTCATTAGAAGATAACAAAATAGAAAGGGCGCACCACTGGATATTTGACGCCCTCCAACGTAATAGGGTTCATCCACTGAAATTTAGATCTCCAACTTGCCACGCTGACATAGGTGTAGTTCTTATCAACAGTGTTCATTCACTGAAATTATCTCCAACCCCGATAACTTTTATGCCCTCCACCTCTTCCTTGGTTTTCTCAGGCACTATGAAGTAGAGTTTTGGGATCGGGATCTTCAACTTTCCAGCAATTATGGAAGCGATGCCCTTGAACTTTACAGCATCTGAAGGCTCAACGCCTCCCATCTTGCACTCAAAGAAGACCACATCTCCATCTCTTTCCCTTATTGCGACTACGTCTATCTCGTTCCCATCCCTGTCCCAATACCTGCCGACTCGGTATCCCTGCAGTCTTTTTGAGATCATTGATAGGCAGATATTTTCGAATGTGTTTCCTAAATAGGTCGGCAATTCTTCAATTATTTTATTTATCACATACTCTTCCTGTCCAAGTTCAATGTTCTGGATGTTTGGGTGTATGAAGCGCATGTAGAACATGAAAAAGTTGTCCCTGAACCTGTACCTGGGCACGCTTTTCTTCAGTATACTAGCCTCTCTTTCTATCAGCATCAGCTTCTCAAGCGTCAATAGATACTTTTTCAACTGGTGCCTTTCCAATCCCGTATAGTCAGAGATCTCCTTCAGTGTTAATCGCCCCATGCCTATTGCCTCAAGTATTTCGAGGTATCTAGAAGGATCCCTCAATTCGGTGGCAAGAAGCCTCTCAACCTCCTCGTAGAGGGGGGCACCAGTTTTCAGGAACAAGTCGCGAATATTCTCTTCGAGCGTTTTGGACTTGTTGTAAAGTAATAAATAGTATGGCGTGCCCCCCAAAACCGAATAGATCTCTATAGACTCTCTCTCTTTGCATTTGAATATCTTCCTCACATCACTATAATCAAAGCCATTCAGCCTGATTATTCTTGTAGCCCGACCGTAGAGCGGGCCCAAATATCCGATGTCTCGTTCTATCATTCCTATAGTGGATCCCAAGAGAAGAAGTTTGATTTTACTCACACCTGAACTTGCGTCCCAGTGGTATTGTATTCTCGGGGAGAGAGCCCGCGATATCCTTTGATATTCATCAAGAACTAGGAGGACGTTCTCCTTTCCGAGCTCCAAGAATGCATAGTCCAAGAACTCATCAATAGATTTGAAGCTTCTGCCAAATATTGTGGAGGCGTTGGTCAGGAAGCTCTTGAGACTGGAGTTCTCTACATAGATGTAAAAGCCACGAGTCATATTCAGAAGTTGAGTTGAGAGTGCAGTCTTCCCGATCCTCCTCCGACCGTAAAGGATTACTAGCTCTGCTCTCTTTGAAGAGACTACTTCCATGAGTAGAGAAAGCTCTTTTTCCCTATTATAAAAAGGTATACGCATGAGTATAATACTCGTGAGTATATTATAAAAAATTTTCTTGACTGCTTATTATATTTCTTTGTTTCTTTTCCTGAGAAATGCTTCAGCTCTTTCCAAGTCTGATGGCGTGTTGATATTTAGGAAGGACTCCGGACTTACCCCAAGGATCTCTATGGCCACGGTCCTCGCGCCTATCTTGAAGAGTAGATCCCTGAATGTTGTTGCGGAGTTCATCTTAGAGAGGGGCTCTTTGCGGTATAGGGCGGCGAGGGGCTCCAGATAGCCATTCGGCCAGGCTGGCACCACTGCGGAGGAGTCGCCAATGTGCAGACTCAGAAGTTTTGGAAGGAGGGGATCCAAAAAGGGGGTATCGCACGCCATCAGAAAAATTAGGTCCTCATAGACTCTGGAGATCGCAGAGGTGAAGTGGAGAGGGCGGTCCTTGTTTTCTTCGTTGTTGTGGTAGGTGTCGTGATCCTCGGCCTCCTCCACTCTCTCTTTAGACTCCACAATAATCTTCGCCCGCTTTTTGCCAATTACTTCCATTATTGCTTCTGACTGCGCGCTGTTGCTCACTATAATATAGGGTTCTGAAGTGAAACTTGCTATTTCTAAGGAGTAGCATATGAGTGGCTTACCCGCAAGTCTGACGAGGGGCTTGAACGCGCCCAGTCTAGATGAGCGCCCACCAGCCAATATGACGGCGGCGATCTCATGGACCAAATGGGTTACCCTTCGGCTTTATGTCGATTGGGAACTGCTCCTTGAGTTTGAAGCAGTGTGTCGGCGGGACTGTTCTATCGTCATGCTCGAAGGTTCCCTCGCGCCCCACGACCATGAACTTTATCTCTTCAAGTGAAGACCGCCTGGAGAAGGAGTCTATTCCCCCATGGAGGTCGGTGTAGTCGTCATAGAGGTATGGTCGTTGGACGCTGATGATGTCGACGATCTTGCCAGTACCCGTCACACCGTGATCCTCGATCACATCAAGGAGTACCTTGATCTCCCCACAGATGTATGACTTCCGCCACATTATGTACTCGAAGGTTACGATTTGGTTGAAGGTGTCCTCCTTTAGAACCATAATTGAGACCCCCTTTGTTTTGTATCATGCAGCCACAATAAAAAGTCAATGCCCTGTTTCAATCCAAAGAGGCTTTTCCCTTGTGTTAGAGCTCTGATGTATTTACTTATGGAAATGAAATTGAAAAAGCAAAATGGAAACAGTGACATCCCCCCGCTCTCGCAAGGTGCTCCCCGCCAAAGGATGGAAGCGGAAAGACCACATAGGTCCCATCAAGCTCGTTGTATCTTACGAGCACCCTGGGGCTGTCAACCAGATGTATCCTGGCTCTAACCCCATGGATTTGACGTCTACCAGACTGTTGTACTTCTCGATGCCCGACTGTTCTCTTCCTATTAGGCGTAGACCGACTTCCCCACTTACGGTTTCGCTGGATTTGATAGTGGCCTCCT